>NZ_LZKC01000407.1:0-22270 GCF_001672685.1 Mycobacterium sp. E2462 | reverse complement strand
GGCGACCGCGCCCTGGACTCCGGCGACCACGAGGCCGCGCTACACCACGCCGGGGCGATCCGGGCCATGCTCGGCATTCTGGGCTGCGACCCGCTCGACGAGCGCTGGGAGACCCGCGACGAGACGTCGGCGGCGCTCGCGGCCGTCGACGTCCTGGTCCACGCCGAGCTGGAGAACCGGCAGAAGGCCCGCGCCGAACGCAACTGGGCGTTGGCAGACGAGATCCGGGACCGGCTCAAGGAAGCCGGCATCGAAGTCACCGACACCGCCGACGGGCCGCAGTGGTCGCTGCAGGCCGGCCCGGAAAGCTAGGCCGGGATCGCATGGCCGGTAACTCGCGGCGCCGCGGGGCGATCCGCAAGGCGGGCACCAAGAAGGGCCCGGTCGTCGGTTCGGGCGGCCAGCGCCGCAGGGCCCTGGAGGGCCGCGGCCCCACCCCGCCCGCGCACCTGCGGCCGAATCACCCCGCCGCCAAACGAACCGCGCCGCAGAACCGCAGGCCGGCCCAGAAGCGCACCGACGAGGCCGAGACGGTGCTCGGCCGCAACCCGGTCCTGGAGTGCCTGCGCGCCGGGGTGCCGGCGACCGCGCTGTACGTCGCGCTGGGCGCCGAGGCCGACGAGCGGCTCACCGAATCCGTAGCTCGCGCAGCGGATTTGGGCATATCGATCCTCGAGGTGCCGCGCACCGACCTGGACCGGATGACCAACAACCACCTGCACCAGGGCATCGCCCTGCAGGTGCCGCCGTACAGCTACGCCCACCCCGACGACCTGCTGGCCGCCGCGACCGGCGCCCCGCCGGCGCTGTTGGTGGCGCTGGACAACATCTCCGACCCGCGCAACCTGGGCGCCATCGTGCGGTCGGTGGCGGCGTTCGGGGGCCACGGCGTGCTGATCCCGCAACGCCGGTCGGCGTCCGTGACGGCAGTGGCATGGCGCACCAGCGCGGGGGCGGCGGCCCGCCTGCCGGTCGCGCGGGCGACCAATCTCACCAGGACGCTTAAGGATTGGGCCGACCACGGGCTGCGGGTCGTCGGCCTGGACGCCGGCGGCGACACCGCCCTCGACGACATCGACGGGGCCGACCCGGTGGTGTTGGTCGTCGGGTCGGAGGGCAAAGGGCTCTCCCGGCTGGTGCGCCAGACCTGCGACGAGGTGGTGTCCATCCCGATGGCCGGGCACGCCGAATCGTTGAATGCCTCGGTCGCCGCCGGGGTGGTGCTGGCCGAAATCGCGCGGCAGCGCCGGAGTTAACCCGGTGCCCGGCCGGACAGCGCGGCTGCGCGCCGCCCTGGTCGCGTCGCTCGCCGCCGCGCTGCTGCCCCTCGGCGCGGCGTCGGCGCAGGCCGGTGACTTCGATCTGCAGGCCCACCGCGGCGGTCGCGGCGAGACCACCGAGGAGTCGCTGCGCGCGTACGCCAAGTCGCTCGAATTGGGCGTCAGCACACTGGAACTCGATGTCGTGCTCACCGCCGACGGGCAGCCGCTGGTGTGGCACGACCCGACGATCGAGGCGCAGAAGTGCTCCGACACCGGGCCCGCGTTCGCCGGTGACCCGCAGTACCCCTACGTCGGCAAGTTGGTGCACGAGCTGACCGCGGCGCAGGTCGGCACGCTGGACTGCGGCAACCGCCTGGCCGATTTTCCCGACGCGGAGGTGGTGCGCGGCAACAAGATCGCCGCGCTGCCCGACGTCTTCGCGCTGGCCGACTCCTACGGCGCCGACGGCGTCCGCTACAACATCGAGACCAAGGTGGAGGCGGACCATCCGCAAGCCTCCGCCGGCCCGCAGCAGTTCGTCGACGTGATACTGGCCGCGGTCCGGGCGGCGGGCAAGATCGACCGGGTCGAGATCCAGAGCTTCGACTGGCGGACCCTGCCGCTGGTGCGCCGCGCGGAGCCGTCGATCCCGTTGGTGGCGTTGTACGACGACACCACCTGGGCGCCGGGCTCGCCGTGGCTGGCCGGCGAAGCCGGGGTCGGCGATCCGTTGCGGGGCGCGTTGGCGGTGGGTGCCGGCATCGTCTCGCCGGATTACCGGCTGGTGGCCGGGGCGCCGTACGTCGACCGCGCGCACGCATTGGGGCTGCGGGTCATTCCGTGGACCGTCGACGACGCCGACGCCATGCGCGCCCAGATCGGCTACGGCGTCGACGGTCTCATCACCGACTACCCGAGCCGGGCGCGCGCGGTGCTGGCCGGGCTGGGCCGGCCGCTGCCGCCAAGCTACCGGCGGCGCTAGAGGCCCAGCACGCGCGCCGACGCCCACAGCGCCAGCACCGCCACCACCAGCGACACGGGCACGGTGCACGCGCCGAGGCGGGTGTATTCGCCGACGCCGGCGTCGACGTCGTGCTGGCGTAACAGGCGTCGCCACAACAGGTTCGACAGCGAGCCGACGTAGGTCAGGTTGGGGCCGATGTTCACCCCGATCAGCACCGCCAGGATCGCGACCGGGCCGCCGGGCGCGACCAACGGCAGCAGCACCAGCGTGGCGGGCAGGTTGTTCACCACGTTGGCCAGCAGGGCGGCGATGGCGGCGATGGCGAGCAGGGCGGGCAACCCGTTGCCCGACGGCAACACCGACTTCATCGCCCTGTCCATGCCGTTGAGCGTCACCGCCTGCACCACCACGCCCAGCGCCAGCACGAACACCAGGAACGACACGTGCACCGAGCGGGCGATCTCGGCCACCGTCGTATTCCGCCGCCGCAGGCTGCGCAGCCCGAGCACCACGGAGCCCGCCAGCGCGGCCCACGCCGGGCTCAGGCCGACCGACTGCGCGACGGCGAACCCGGCCAGGGTCAGCCCGACCACCACGAGCACGAACACCGGCGGGCGTGGCGGCGGACCCAGTTCCTCCGAGTTCGGCTGCACGCGTAGGTCTTCGGCGAAGAACCAGCGGAAGATCAGGTAGAGCGAGCCCACGGCGGCCAACCACGGCAGCGTCATCACCAGGGTGAACTTGGTGAACGAGATGTTGGCCGTGTGGAAGGCCAGCAGGTTGGTCAGATTCGACACCGGCAGCAGCAGCGACGCGCCGTTGGCCAGGTGCGCCGTGGCGTACGCGTACGGCCGCACCCGGGTGCCCAGCCGCCGCACGGCGGCCAGCACGACGGGCGTCAGCAGCACCACGGCGGCGTCCAGGCTCAGCGCCGCGGTGATCACGGACGCGATGACGAACACCCGCAGCAGCAGGCCGCTCGAGCGCACCCGGCCGCGGGCGATGGCCGCGCCGGCGGCCTCGAACAACCCCTCGTCGTCACACAGCTTGGCCAGCACCAGCACCGCGCCCAAAAAGGCGACCACCCCGGACAGGTCGGCGATCTCCGCCGCCGCCTGCCGCACCGAGATCGCGTGCATCGCCACCAGGACCACCGCCGCGGGGACGGCCGCCACCGCCTCCGGCAAGCCGCGCGGGCGCACGACGGCGAAGGCCAGGACGGCAGCCAGCAACACCAGCGCGACGGTCAGGGTCATCGACAGCGCCTCACGCCCACGGGTTCTCGCGCCGCCACACCGTCGGCAGGTGCAGCGCCACGCCGTCGCGCGCGGCCAGCCCGTCGAGGATGCGCAGCGACGCGTCCAGGTCGTCGGCCGCGTACGGCAGCGCGCGCAACGGCTTGGACAGGGGCCGGAAGAAGTCGTCCCAGTGGATCAGCAGCACCCGGCGCGCCCCCACCGCGGACACCGTCTCGGTCCAGTAGTCGACCAGATAGGAGGGTGGGCGTAGGCCCAGCTGCCCGACGGACAGGTACACCACGTCGGCGCTTTGACCGCGCAGCGCGCCCTCGACGTAACCGGCGCTGCCCTGGATCAGCAGCCGGCGGCCGGTCGGCCGGTGGTGCACCAGCGTCGACCACGACTCGCCGCAGCGATACGCCGAGGCCCGTACCGGGGGCACCACCGGCGCGCTGATCGCGCCGGGGAATCGGTCGGGCGGGCAGTGGTGGGACTCGACCAGGGTGACGTCGTAGTTGCCGAGCCGCAGCTGGTCGCCGCTGGTCGCGACCACGATCCGGTCCTCGGGAAGCCCGTGGCCACGCCCCACGTTGGCCGCGGACTGCCCGCCCACCAACTGCGCGCCGGTGCGGTCGGCGACCAGCGCGGAGTCCAGGGCGTGGTCGATGTGGGTGTGCACGGGGATCACCGCCGCCAGGCGCGACACCTTCGCGCGCGCGAGGCAGCCGTCGACGCGCGCCGGCGACGGCGCCACCTTGCCGGCGGCGACCCTCGCGAGGCCCGGGCGCGAGAAATAGCCGTCGGTCAGCACCGCCGACGAGCCGTCGTCGACCAGCAGCGTCGCCACCCCGAGCCAGGTCACCGACAGCGGCGTGTCCGGCCCGGCGGCGGGCGCGTCGAACCGGTCCGCGTACCGCGCAATGTCGGGACGCCCCCATTTGAGCCGCATCAGCAGAACGCCCCCAGGCGGGTGCCGGCGGCCGTCAGCCGGTCGCGAACGGCGCTCGCGATCCGCACCGCGCCCGGCGAATCGCCGTGCACGCACACGGATTCCACCCGCAGCGCGACCAGGGTGCCGTCGACCGCGGTGACCTGTCCGGAGCTCACCATCGCCAGCACCCGGTCGGCGATCGCCGACGGGTCGTGCAGCACGGCGCCGGGCTCCCGGCGCGACACCAGCGTGCCGTCGGGCCGGTAGGCGCGGTCGGCGAACGCCTCGGCGACGGTGCGCAGCCCGCGCCGCCGCGCCTCGTCGAAGAACGCCGAGCCCGCCATGCCGAGCACCGGCAGGGCGGCGTCGGCCAGCCGCACCGCCTCGGCGACGGCGGCGGCCTGCTCGCGGTGGGTGACGATGGTGTTGTACAGCGCGCCATGCGGTTTGACGTAGGACACCGCCGTTCCGGCGGCTCGCGCGAGGGCCTGCAGGGCGCCGATCTGGTAGAGCACGTCGGCGGTCAGATCGCCGGTGGTGACGTCGACGAAGCGCCTGCCGAAGCCGGCGAGGTCGCGGTAGCTCACCTGCGCGCCGACGCGTACCCCGCGCTCGGCGGCCGACCGGCACACCCGCAGCAGGCCCGCGGGGTCTCCCGCGTGGAAGCCGCAGGCGACGTTGGCGCTGGTGACGATCTCCAGCATGGCGTCGTCGTCGCCCAGGCGCCAGACGCCGAAGCCCTCGCCCAGGTCGGCGTTGAGGTCGATGTCGGCCACCCGCCCAGCTTATGGTGCCGCCGCGCCGCGGCCGGGCGCAGAGGTCGCCTTGCCGCCGACGCAGCAGAGCCTTTCGCGCAGTTGGGACCGGCCGTGCGGACAAGCCTAGGCGGTGACCGCCCGGCGGCGCCCGAGCAGCCAGCACGCCAGGTAGATCGCGAAGGAGATGCCGGCGACGAACACCGACACCGGCACGCCGGGCGCCAGGGACAGCGTGATGCCCCCGACGGCCGACACCTCGGCGAAGATCACCGAGGCCAGCATCGCCGCCGCCGGCGAGGCGACCACCCGGGCGGCGGCGGCCGCGGGGGTGATCAGCAGCGACATCACCAGCAGGGCGCCGACGATCTGCACCGCCTGGGCGGCCACCACGCCGACCAGGGCCGCGAACACGATCCCGAGCGCCTGCACCGGGACGCCGCGGGCGGCGGCGACGTCGGGGTCGACGGTCGCGAACAGCAGGGGGCGGTAGCAGGCGGCCAGCACGGCGACGACCAGGAGGCAGACCACCGCCAGCACGGCCAGGCCGCTGTAACCCACGCCGACGATCTGTCCGGTCAGCAGCGCGAAACTGGTCGAGGTGCGGCCCGGGTAGAGGTAGATGAACAGCACGGCCAGTCCGAGCCCGAACGCCAGCACCACGCCGGTCACCGAATCGCGTTCCCGCGCGCGCCGGCCGAGCAGCCCGAATAGCGCGGCCGCCAGGGCGCTGCCCAGCAGCGCGCCAAGTCCCACCTGCAGGCCGACGAGCAATGCGAAAGCGGCTCCGGTGAGCGACAATTCGCTGGACCCGTGCACCGCGAACGACATCTGCCGCATCACGACGAACGGCCCGATCAGCCCGGCGACGAGCCCGAGCAGCGCCCCGGCGAGCAGGGCCTGCTGGACGAAGTCGTGGCCGAGGAGCCGGGCGGTGACGTCGAACGCGAACAGGTGCCCGAGGACGTCGGCGAGCTGCGGGTTCACAGCGATCGCCCGCTGTCCTCGCCGACCACCACGTAACGGTCCTTGACCCGCACCACCTGCACGTCGGCCCGGTACAGCGTGGACAGCGTCTCGGTGGTCAGCACCTCCTCGACCGCGCCGATCCGGAACCGGCCGTCGACCAGGTACAGCACCCGGTCGACGTAGGGCAGGATCGTGTTCACCTCGTGGGTGACGACGATGACGGTGGTGTTGGCCTCGCGCCGCCGGCGGTTGATCAACGCCGCGATCAGCCGGGCGTTGGCGGGGTCGAGGGCCGCCAGCGGTTCGTCGCACAGCAGCAGCGTCGGATCGCTGGCCACCGCTTGCGCGACGCGCATCCGCTGCAGCTCGCCGCCCGACATGACCCCGACCCGCATGTCGGCCAGCCGTTCGCCGTTCACCTGCTCGATCGCCCGCGCGACGGCCGCCCGGCGGCGCTCCCGGCCGGCGCGCCGCAGCGGCAGGCAGCCCCAGTCGCGCCCGTCGACGCCGAGGCGCACCAGGTCGCGCCCGCGCAGCATCACGTCTGCGTCCATAGGGTGCTGCTGGGGCACGTAGCCGACCTGCCCGTCGACCGACACCGCGCCGGCGCTCAGCGGCAGCAGGCCGAGGAGCACCTTGAGCAACGAGGTCTTGCCGGTGCCGTTGGGGCCCAGGACCGCGATGAATTCACCCCGCGACACCGACAGGTCGAGCTGGTCCCACAGCACCCGGTCGCCGAACGCCAGGCGGGCACCGGTCATCGACACGGCGGGCGAGCGGTCCGCGACCGCCTGGTCAATGACGGGCATTGTCCCGGCCCGACTGCAGGGCGGAATTGAGCTGTTGAACCGTAGTGCGTTGCCAGCCAAGGTAATCGGTGCCGGCCGGCAAGGTTTCGGTCACCTCGGTCACGGGCACGCCCGCGTCGCGGGCGGCGTCGCGCAACCCGGTGATCGCCGGGGTGGACGTCTGCGGGTTCACCACGACCGCGAACACCTGGCGGCGCTTGACCAAGTCGAGGACGAACGCCATGTCGGCGGGCGACGGGTCGGTGCCGTTCTCGTTCGCGGTGCTGAAGGCGCGGGGCGTGCGGTCGACCACGCCGGCGGCCTTGAGCAGGTAGTGGGCGACCGGTTCGGTCGCGAGCACGGACGCGCCGGGGAAGTTGGTCGCGATCAAACGCTCGGCGCCGGCGACCGCGTCGGCGTCGCGGCAGAACGCGGCGGCGTTGGCCCGATACGCCGTCGCGTCGCCCGCGTCGATCCCCGCGAGCCGGTCGGCGACGGCGTTCGCGACGGACTTGGCCACGTCGAGGTCGTAGAAGACGTGCTCGTTGGGCGGATCGTCGCCCTTGTCCTTGGCGACGAACGAGTAGGCGGCCACGGGCGCCGCGCCCGGCCGCCCGGCCAGCACCTGCGTCACCCACGGGTCGTAGTCGCCGCCGTTGTAGACGACCAGCGTGGCGTCGGTGAGGGCCGCGGCGTCCGACGGCGTGGCGGTGTAGGAATGCGGGTCGACGCTGCCGCCGGTGAGGATGGCCTTAACGGTGACGTGGCCGCCCGCGACGGCGCCGACCACGCTGCCCCACACGTCGGTGGAGGTCACCACGGTGGCCCCGTGCGGGTGCGCCGAGCGGGCCGCGCCGCACCCCGCCAGGACCGCCGAGCCGAGCGCCACGAGGGCGAGGGCCGGCGCGACGACACGTCGCCGGCGCCTCGCAGTGACTCGTGCCATATGGGGTCCCGTCAGCTCGGTACGCGCGTGCGGATCAGCGGCGGCCGGCAGGGCAGCCGGTCAATATACTAATGAAAATCGTTTCCATTACAAAGTGCCTCGGACCAGCCGATAGGCGGGCCACCCGATCCGCTGTAGCGTCACCGGTCGTGAGCCCCACCCCGCGCCGACGTGCGACTCTGGCGTCGCTGGCGGACGAGCTCAAGGTTTCCCGCACGACGATCTCGAATGCCTTCAATCGGCCCGACCAGCTCTCGGCGGACCTGCGGGAGCGGGTGCTCGCGACGGCGAAGCGGTTGGGCTACGCCGGCCCCGACCCCGTCGCGCGGTCGCTGCGGACCCGCAGGGCCGGCGCGGTCGGGTTGGTGATGGCTGAGCCGCTGCCCTACTTTTTCAGCGACCCCGCGGCCCGCGACTTCGTCACCGGCGTCGCGCAGTCCTGCGAGGCGCAGGGGCAGGGGCTGCTGCTGGTGGCCGTCGGCCCCAGCCGCAGCCTCAAGGACGGCACCGCCGCGGTGCTCGGCGCCGGCGTGGACGGGTTCGTGGTGTATTCGGTGTGCGACGAGGACCCCTACCTGCAGGTCGTGTTGCAGCGCCGGCTGCCCGTCGTCGTCGTCGACCAGCCGAAGGGGCTGGCCGGGGTGTCGCGGGTGGGCATCGACGACCGGGCCGCGATGCGCGAGGTCGCCGACTACGTGCTGGGCCTCGGGCATCGGGAGATCGGTCTGCTGACCATGCGGCTGGGCCGCGACCGCAGGCAGGGCGTGGTGGACGCCGACCGGCTGCGCTCGCCGGCCTTCGACGTGCAACGCGAGCGGATCGTCGGCGTGTGGGAGGCGATGCGCGCCGCGGGCGTCGACCCCCGGTCGCTGACCGTCGTCGAGAGCTACGAGCACCTGCCCGAGTCGGGCGGGGCGGCCGCCAAGGCGGCGCTGGAGGCCAACCCCCGGATCACCGCGCTGATGTGCACGGCCGACATCCTCGCGCTGTCGGCGATGGATTACCTGCGCGCACACGGCATTTACGTGCCCGGTCAGATGACCGTCACCGGTTTCGACGGCGTTCCCGAGGCGCTCAACCGCGGCCTCACGACCGTCGCGCAGTCGAGCCTGGAGAAGGGGCGGCGCGCGGGCGAGCTGCTGCTCAAGCCCCCGCGGTCCAACCTGCCTGCGGTCAAGCTGCTGGACACCGAGCTGATCCGCGGGCGCACCGCGGGGCCGCCCGCGTGACGCGCTAGGCCGATTCGGTGTCGCCGATCAGCAGCCGCACCGCCAGGTCCAGCCGCTTGCTGACATCGGTGGCCGAGGCCCGGCGGGTGAGCCAGGCCAGCAGGTTGGACAACCACACGTCCGAGATCACCCTTGCGATGTGGTACTGGTCCTCGGTCGGCTCGCCGTCGGCCATCGCCCGGGCGAACATCGAGTCGATCAGCTTCTCGACCTGGTCGACCTCGCTGGCCGCCGACGCGTCGGCGAACACGTAGGCGCGCGTCATCGCCTCGGTCAGCAGCGGATTGCGCTGCATCGCGCGGTTGAGTTTGCCGACCATGAAGTTGAGCCGCTGGAACGGCGTGCCGCCGGTCATCGCCGAGCGGTCGGTCTTGGCGTCGATGCGGCTGAACTCCCGCCCCAACGCGGACACCAGCAGGTGCACCTTCGAGGGGAAGTAGCGGTACAGCGTGCCGACCGCCACGTCGGCGCGGTCCGCCACCGCCCGCATCTGCACGGCCTCGTAGCCGCCCTTGGACGCGATGGCCATGGTGGCGTCCAGGATGCGCTTGCGGCGTTCCCGCTGCGCCTCCGAACCCAGCTCGGACTCCGCCAGGACCGCCACGTTCACGACCTCGCGCGGTTGCGAGTCAGACGCGCGGCTCGAACCGGCTCTCGAGTTGGCACTGGCTGGCATGTGACGGGTTGCTCCTGTTCCGGGCGGCTCGTTTGCAAACGATACGCATTCTGGGTGTGAATTTCCCACCTCCGTCCCCGTCGGGGCAACCGCGTGCGCTGCTGTAATGGCGTTCGACTTGACGGTCGATCACTGGCACTATTAGAACACGTTCTAGTGCGGCAGCACCGCGCTTCGACCAGTGATATTGACGACCCGGAAGGCTCAACACGTGGTAGCGACCGTCACCGACGAGCAGTTCGCCGCGCGGGCTCTGGTGCGCGACTGGGCCCGCAATTCGACGGCGGGGCCGGGCGGCACGGCGGCGGTCCGCGCCGTCGAGCAGGGCGACGCCGACGCGTGGCGGCCGGTTTTCACCCGGCTGGCCGACCTGGGCATCTTCGGCGTGGCCGTCGCGGAGGACGCGGGCGGCGCGGGCGGCAGCGTCGAGGACTTGTGTGCCATGGTCGAGGAGTCGGCCAAGGCGTTGGTGCCCGGTCCGGTGGCGACCACCGCGCTGGCCGCCCTGGTGCTCGCCGAGACGGGCACGCAGCCGGCGCCGCTGGAAGCGCTGGTCGCGGGGGAGCGGTTCGCCGGGCTGGCCCTGGAGGGTGACGCGCAGTTCGACCCCGACGCCGGTCAGGCGTCGGGCACCTGGCCGCTGGTGCTGGGCGCCGCCGCCGGGGCGCTGCTGCTGTTGCCGGCCGGCGGCACCTGGCTGCTGGTCGACAGCGAGGCCGAGGGCGTGCGCGTCGAGCCGCTGCAGGCGACGGACTTCTCCCGGCCGCTGGCCCGGGTGGTGCTGACCGCGGCGCCCGCCGTCGCGGTGGCCCGGCGTGCCGAACGCGTCGAGGAACTCGCCGCGACGCTGCTGGCGGCCGAGGCGGCGGGGGTCACCCGGTGGGCGCTGGAGACGGCCGTCGACTACGCCAAGGTGCGCGAGCAGTTCGGCAAGCCGATCGGCAGCTTCCAGGCCGTCAAGCACATCTGCGCCGAAATGCTGTGCCGCGCGGAGCAAGCCGAGGTGGTCGCCGCCGGCGCGGTCGGCGCCGCGGCCGACGCCGACGACTCCCAGTTCGCCATCGCGGCCGCCCTGGCCGCCGGCACCGGAATCGCGGCCGCCAAGGCCAACGTCAAGGACTGCATCCAGGTGCTCGGCGGCATCGGCTGCACCTGGGAGCACGACGCGCATCTGTACCTGCGCCGCGCGCACGCCAACGGCCGTTTCCTGGGGGGCGCCGAGCGCTGGCTGCGCCGCATCACCGCCCTGACCCAGGCCGGGGTGCGCCGCCGCCTGGGCATCGACCTCGCCGACGTCGAGGACCAGCGCGACGAGATCGCCGCCGCCGTCGCCCGGGTCGCCGAGCTGCCCGAGGACCAGCGGCAGGCGGCGCTCGCCGAGGCCGGCCTGCAGGCGCCGCACTGGCCCGCGCCGTACGGGCGGGGCGCGTCGCCGGCCGAGCAGCTGCTGATCGACCAGGAATTGGCGGCGGCCGGTGTGGCGCGCCCGGACCTGGTGATCGGCTGGTGGGCCGTCCCGACCATCCTCGAGCACGGCACGCCCGAGCAGGTCGAGCGCTTCGTGCCCGGCACCATTCGCGGCGAATTCCTTTGGTGCCAGCTGTTTTCCGAGCCGGGTGCCGGCTCGGACCTGGCGTCGCTGCGCACCAAGGCGGTCCGGACCGACGGGGGTTGGCTGCTGTCCGGGCAGAAGGTCTGGACGTCGTCCGCGCACAAGGCGCGGTGGGGCGTGTGCCTGGCCCGCACGGATCCCGACGCGCCGAAGCACAAGGGCATCACCTACTTCCTCGTTCAGATGAGCTCGCCCGGCATCGAGATCCGCCCACTGCGCGAGATCACCGGCGACTCGCTGTTCAACGAGGTGTTTCTGGACAACGTGTTCGTCCCCGACGAGCTGGTGGTCGGCGGGGTCAACGACGGCTGGCGGCTGGCCCGCACGACGCTGGCCAACGAGCGCGTCGCGATGGCCACCGGCACCGCGCTCGGTAACCCGATGGAGGAGCTGCTCGCGGTGCTGGCCAAGCTCGACGTGGACGCCGCCCAGCAGGACCGGCTGGGCCGGCTGATCATCACCGCGCAGACCGGCGCCCTGTTGGACCAGCGGATCGCCCAGCTCGCCGTGGGCGGGCAGGACCCGGGGGCGCAGTCCAGCGTCCGCAAACTCATCGGCGTCCGCTACCGGCAGGCGCTGGCCGAGTTCATGATGGACGTCTCCGAGGGCGGCGGGCTGGTGCACAACCACGCTGTCTTCGACTTCCTCAACACCCGCTGCCTGACGATCGCCGGGGGCACCGAGCAGATCCTGCTCACCGTCGCCGCCGAGCGGTTGCTCGGGCTGCCGCGTTAGCCGAGATCGACTGCCGCGGCGTGTAATTCACGAAGCGCCTGGCACGCCATCGCGCCCAGGTCACCGTCCTCGCCGGGTTCGGCCCAGCGCGCGTAGGCCGACTTGAACGCGAGCGCGGCGAGTTCGGCGGCCAGCGACGCCGTCGGCTCGGGCACGCCGCGCTCCCCGAGCGCCTCGGCCATCGCGCGGGCGAGCCCGATCTGCTTGAGCGCGTTGCGTTCCTGCAGTTCGACGCTGGCGGCGATCGCCGCCTTGAGGCGGGGCGCCAGCTCCCGGTTGAACGAGGTGAACGCCGCCGAGGCGGCGGTCAGCCCGGAGCTCACGGCGGCCAACGGTGTCGCGCCGGCGGGCGCCGCGGCGACGCCCTCGCGGAGCAGCCGCGCGATGGCGTCCTGGCCGGCCGCTAGCACGTCACGCTTGTCGGGGAAGTGCCGGAAGAACGTGCTTTTCGTCAATCCCGCGCGGGCGGCGATCTCGGCGACGGTCGTCTCGTCGTATCCCCGCTCGTTGAACAGGTCCAGCGCCGCGGCGACCAGGCGTGCGCGCGCGTCCGGTTCCCAGCGGGCCATCGCTCCACTCTAATGATGCGACAATGGTCCCATCACCGCTGTATGGTGATGGGACCATTGTCTCGTCACTCGAAGGGTGTGCCTCATGCGCGTATTCGTCACCGGTGCCAGCGGAGGAATCGGCTCGGCGGTCGTCGCCCAATTGCTCCTAGCGGGTCATCATGTCGTGGGCCTGGCCCGATCGGACGCCTCGGCCGCGGTCGTCGAACGGCTCGGCGCGCAGGCCGTGCGCGGCGACGTCACCGACCTAAAGACCCTCCAGAAGGCGGCCACGGACAGCGACGGCGTTGCGTACCTGGCGTTCTCGCACGACTTCGCCTCCTTCGGCGACGCCATCGGTGACGAGGCCCGTGCCGTCGCCGCGATCGGCGACGCGCTGGCCGGCACCGACAAGCCGCTCGTCCTCGCCAACGGCACCCCGGCGATTCCCGGGCGGGTGAGCACCGAGGACGACCCGTTCGTCACCGAGGGGCCCACGGCGGGCCGTGGACGCACAGGGCGGGCCGTCGTCGACCTGGCCGGGCGCGGCGTCCGGTCCGCCGTCGTGCGGCTGCCGCGGTCGGTGCACGATGCCGGCGGACGCTATGGCTTCGCCGGCATCCTGATCCAGGCCGCGCGTCGCACCGGCGTCTCGGCCTACGTCGGCGACGGCTCGCAACGTTGGCCCGCCGTGCATCGCGACGACGCGGCGGCGTTGTTCCGGCTCGCCCTGGAACAGGCCCCGCCCGGTTCGGTGCTGCACGCGGTGGGCGACCAGGGCGACCCGATGCGCGCGATTGCCGAGGCGATCGGCCGCCGGCTCGGCGTGCCCGTCGCGTCCGCCGCCGCCGAGGACTTCGGGCCGCTCGGCGCGATCTTCGCAGTCGACCAGCCGGCATCCAGCGCGCTGACCCAGCAACGGTTCGCCTGGAAACCCACCGGTCCGAGCCTGCTCGAGGACCTGTCGGCCGGCGTCTACCCCGACTGACACGCGGTCCCGGGCGCGCTGCGGCCGCCGGTCGGCGTCAGGCGCTCAGGAGAACGTCGTCTGTGCGCAGGTGCTGGGCGAGGTGATGTTGACGCCCGGGTAGACCACCTGGATGTGGGTGCAGACGATGACGTTGTTGTCGGTCTTGGGCTGACCGGTCTGCCAGTCGGTGGAGTCGATGCGCCCGGTGGTCTGGTACTTCTCCGGCGGGCCCTCGCCGAAATAGACCGTGGTGATCTCGTCGGATCCCATCGACTTCATCACCCGCTCGTATTGGCCGGTGGCGTGCGCGTCCAGGTAGGCCAGCCGATTCGACGAGCGGATCTCGGTGCTCTGCCGGGCCCACAGGCCCGGCGGGAACCCGGTGATCCCGTCGGGGGTCTGCATGTGCGCGCCCGCGACGAAATCGCAGTGTCCGTCGCCCTTGAAGCAGTTCAGGACCGCCGTCGTCTCCAGCTGATTGGGCCCGTCCAGGGGAAACAGCGTCGACGCCGTGTTGCTGGCCGCCTGCGCGGCCGGCGCCGGCCCGGCGGGCAGCAACACCGGGATCGCCGCGACGACCGCGAACCGCATCATCTGCCGCATCATCGGCGCGCCCCTTCCCGAATGCCAGGGTGAATCTAACCCGCGATCAGTCGTCGTAGGTCACTTCTACCGAATCGGTCTCCGGGTGGCATTGGCAGGCCAGCACCAGGCCGTCGTCGAGGTCCTCCTGCTCGAGCACGTCGTTGACCTCCATGCTCACCTTGCCGCTGCGCAGGGTGCAGGCGCACGCGCCGCAGTGCCCCTCGCGGCAGGAGAACGGCGCGTCCAGGCCCTTGGCCAGCAACACGTCGAGCAGCTTGGCGTTGCGCGGCCAGGACACGGTGTGCGTCTCGCCGTCCAGTTCCACCACCACGGTGGCGGGCGGCTCGTCGCCCTGGCCGGTGTCCTCGATGGTGACCGCGGCGAACGGGTCCGACTCCAGGGACTTGAAGACCTCGATATGGATCTGCGGCGCAGGCACTTTCAGCATGCCGAGCGCCTCCTTGGCCGCGTCCATGAAGGGCCCGGGCCCGCAGATGTAGACGGGCCGGTCGGTGTAGGGGGCCACCAGGCGGGCCAGCGCGGCCACGCTCGGCAGCCCCTGCACCGATTCCAGCCAGTGCAGCACGGTGAGACGGTCGGGGTGCTTGGCGGCCAGCTCGCGCAGCGCCTCGGCGAAGATCACGGAGCGCTCGTCGCGATTGGCGTAGAGCACCGTCACCTGGCCGGCGCCCTCGGTGAGCGCCGACTTGGCGATCGACATGACCGGGGTGATCCCGCTGCCGGCGGCCATCAGCAGGAAGTCGCCGTCGAGCGAGCGGGGCGTGAACGTGCCCGACGGTGCCAGCACGTGGATCCGCATGCCCGGCTGCGCGTTGTCGCACAACCAGTTCGACGCGTACCCGTCGGCGGTGCGCTTGACGGTGACGGTCAGGGCGTCGTCGGTAAAGGGCGAACTGCACAGCGAGTAGCACCGCGCCACCGACCCGGTGCGGTCGCTGGGAATGCGCAGCGTCAGGAACTGGCCGGGCGCGTAGCGCAGCCGCTCGGGCGGGATGGCGGGGTCACCCGGCTCGGCGGGCACCGCGAACACCAGCGACCTCGCGTCGTCGGTCTCGGCGATGACCTCGGCGATCTGCAGCTCGAGGACGTGGTCACCGAGCGGCTCATCGGGGATCGCCTCGGTCAAGGCCCGCCCTCCCTCTCGTCGTAAAGCGTGTCGACCCGCTGCGACCGGCTCCGCCGCTCTTGCGATCGCCACGGGTAACTAGAACATGTTACAGAAAAGCGGATTCGCATCGCTACCAGCCGCAGGATTACCCTGCTCGACACGAATCGGAACGTGTTCTAGTCTCAGGTGTTAAGTCCACTGTGTAAGTCTGGCCAGGAGGCAAACTTAAGTGACGACCATTCAACAGCGCGACGCGCAGTCGGTTCTGGCCGGCATCGACGATCTGCTGCCGCGGATCCGGGAGCGCGCCCAGGCGACCGAGGACCTGCGCCGGTTGCCGGACGAGACCGTTCAAGACCTCCAAGACGTCGGCTTCTTCACCCTCTTGCAGCCCGAGCAGTGGGGCGGGTTGCAGTGCGACCCGACGCTGTTCTACGAGGCGGTGCGCCGCATCGCCAGCGCCTGCGGCTCCACCGGCTGGGTGAGCTCGATCATCGGCGTGCACAACTGGCACCTGGCCCTGTTCGACCAGCAGGCGCAGGAGGAGGTGTGGGGCGAGGACCCGGCGACCCGGGTCTCGTCGTCGTACGCCCCGATGGGCGCGGGCGTGGTGACCGACGGCGGCTACCTGGTCAACGGCGCGTGGAACTGGTCCTCGGGCTGTGACCACGCGACGTGGGCTTTCCTGGGCGGCCCGGTGATCAAGGACGGCCGGCCCGTCGACTTCGGCAGTTTCCTGATCCCGCGCAGCGAGTACCGCATCGACGACGTCTGGCACGTGGTCGGCCTCAAGGGAACCGGCAGCAACACCGTCGTCGTCAAGGACGTCTTCGTGCCGCGCCACCGGTTCCTGTCCTACAAGGCGATGAACGACGGCACCGCCGGCGGCTACCAGACCAACACCGCCCCGGTCTACAAAATGCCTTGGGGCACAATGCATCCCACCACCATCTCGGCCCCGATCGTGGGGATGGCCTACGGCGCGTACGCCGCGCACGTCGAGCATCAGGGCAAGCGGGTGCGTGCGGCGTTCGCCGGCGAGAAGGCCAAGGACGACCCGTTCGCCAAGGTCCGCATCGCCGAGGCGGCCAGCGACATCGACGCCGCGTGGCGCCAGCTCTCCGGCAACGTCGCCGACGAGTACGCGCTGCTGTCCGCCGGCCAGGAGGTCCCGTTCGACCTGCGCACCCGCGCGCGCCGCGACCAGGTGCGCGCCACCGGGCGCGCCATCGCGTCGATCGACCGCCTGTTCGAGGCGTCCGGGGCCACGGCCCTGGGCAACGACCAACCGGTGCAACGGTTCTGGCGCGACGCGCACGCCGGCCGGGTGCACGCGGCCAACGACCCGGAGCGGGCTTACCAGATCTTCGGAAACAACGAGTTCGGGTTGCCGCCGGGCGACACGATGGTCTGATGACCACTGCCACGGGGGAGCTGACGTTCGAGTCGACCTCGCGCTTCGCCGAAGTCGACGTCGATGGACCGCTGAAGCTGCACTATCACGAGGCCGGGGTCGGCAACGACCGGACCGTCGTCCTGCTGCACGGCGGGGGACCCGGCGCGGCTAGCTGGACGAACTTCGCGCGCAATATTCCGGTGCTGGCGCAGCGATTCCACGTGCTGGCCGTCGATCAGCCCGGCTACGGGCTCTCCGACAAGCGCGCCGAACACGGGCAGTTCAACCACTACGCCGCGCGGGCGCTCAAGGGGCTCTTCGACCAACTCGGGCTGGGACGCGTTCCGCTGGTGGGCAATTCGCTGGGCGGGGGCACCGCGGTGCGGTTCGCCCTGGACTACCCGGATCGCGCCGGGCGCCTGGTGCTGATGGGGCCTGGCGGCCTGAGCGTCAACCTGTTCGCGCCCGACCCGACCGAGGGTGTCAAGCGGCTCGGCAAGTTCTCGGTCGACCCCACCCGGGAGAACCTCGAGGCGTTCCTGCGGGTGATGGTCTACGACCAAAAACTGATCACCCCCGAGTTGGTGGACCAGCGGTTCGCGTTGGCCAGCACGCCGGAATCGCTGACGGCCACCCGGGCGATGGGAATGTCGTTCGCGGGGGCCGATTTCGAGCTCGGCATGATGTGGCGAGAGGTGTACAAGCTACGTCAGCCGGTGCTGTTGATCTGGGGGCGCGAGGACCGGGTCAACCCGCTGGACGGCGCGCTGGTCGCGCTGAAGACGATTCCACGCGCGCAGCTGCACGTGTTCGGGCAGTGCGGTCACTGGGCGCAGGTGGAGAAGTTCGACGAATTCAACAAGCTGACCGTCGATTTCTTGGGAGGTGCGTGATGAGCGACGCGACGGGGATTCGGTCACTGGGCTATCTGCGCATCGGGGCCACCGACATGGCGGCCTGGCGCGAGTACGGCCTGAAGGTGCTGGGCATGGTGGAGGGCTCAGGGAGCACCGAGGGCGCGTTGTACCTGCGCATGGACGACTTCCCGGCCCGGCTGGTGATCGTCCCGGCCGAGCAGGACCGGCTGCTGGAAGCCGGCTGGGAGTGCGCCAATGCCGAAGGGCTGCAAGACGTTCGGCACCGGCTCGAGGTGGAGGGCATCCCGTACAAGGAGGCGACGGCCGCCGAGCTGGCGGATCGGCGGGTGGTCGAGATGATCCGGTTCTCCGACCCGTCAGGCAACTGCCTGGAGGTGTTCCACGGCGTCGCCCTGGAGCATCGCCGGGTCGTCAGTCCCTACGGCCACAAGTTCGTCACCGGCGAGCAGGGCCTGGGCCACGTGGTGTTGTCCACCCGCGACGACGACGAGGCGCTGCACTTCTACCGCGACGTGCTCGGCTTCAAGCTGCGCGACTCGATGCGGATGCCGCCGCAGGTGGTCGGCCGGCCGGCCGACGGGGCGCCGGCCTGGTTGCGGTTCTTCGGCTGCAACCCACGGCACCACAGCCTGGCCTTCTTGCCGATGCCGACCCCCAGCGGCATCGTGCACCTGATGATCGAGGTGGAGAACGCCGACGACGTGGGCCTGTGCCTGGACCGGGCGTTGCGCCGCAAGGTGCCCATGTCGGCCAGCCTGGGCCGGCACGTCAACGACCTGATGCTGTCCTTCTACATGAAGACCCCCAGCGGTTTCGACGTCGAATTCGGTTGCGAGGGAAGGGTCGTCGAGGACCGCGACTGGGTCGCGCGGGAGAGCACGGCGGTCAGCCTGTGGGGCCACGACTTCACGGTCGGCATGCGCGGCTGAGCCATGGCAGCCCCGATCGATCCGCGGGCCTTCCGGCAGGTGCTGGGCCAGTTCTGCACCGGGATCACCATCATCACCACCGTGCACGACGAGGTTCCGGTGGGGTTCGCGTGCCAGTCGTTCGCGGCGTTGTCGCTGGACCCGCCGCTGGTGTTGTTCTGCCCGACCAAGGTGTCGCGGTCCTGGAAGGCCATCGAGGCCAGCGGGCGCTTCTGCGTCAACGTGCTGACCGAGCAGCAAAAGCACGTCTCGGCGCGGTTCGGCTCCCGGGAACCCGACAAGTTCGCCGGAATCGACTGGCATCTCTCGGATCTCGGGTCGCCGGTCATCGACAACTCGCTGGCCTTCATCGACTGCACGGTGGCGTCCGCCCACGACGGCGGCGACCATTTTGTGGTCTTCGGCGCGGTGCACGCCCTGTCCGAAGCGCCCAAGATCAAGCCGCGGCCGCTGCTGTTCTACCGCGGCGAGTACACGGGCATCGAGCCGGACAAGACGACACCCGCGCAGTGGCGCGACGACCTGGAAGCCTTCCTCACCGCCACCACGCAAGACACCTGGCTGTGACGGCCCGGCGCCGGCGCGGGGCCTACTCCGGGGCGCCGCGGTAGGTCTCGTGCCGGACGGCCTGCACGTCGGTCGTCGGGTCGTAGTGCTCCGAAGACCAGGCGGTGTTGGGGTCGTCGCGGCCGGCCCGCTTGTCGGCCCCGGGGTCGAGCCGGTCGGCGTGGTCCCACTGCTGTTGCAGGTGTTCGCGCGCCGAGGCGGCCTCGGTCTGGTGTGCGTCGGCGCGGTCCTGCAACCGGGCCGCCTCGGCGGCCTTGGCTTCGGCCTCGGCCTTCGCGGCGCGCGCCTTCGCGGCCGTCTCCTCCGCGAGCGCTTCGCGCCGTTCGACCTTCGCGGCCTGCAACCTGGCGTGCTCGCGGATCTGTTCGGCCTGCCGTTGCCGGCGCCGACCGCGCGCCCGGCCCGCCACCAAGGCCAGCGCGACGATCACCAGAAGCGCGACAACGGCGATCACGATCCATGTGGTGTTGGCGTTCATGGCGGTCGGATCCCCATATTCGACAGAAATAAAACAGTCGGTCGGGTGCGTCCGGCCGGCCGCGGCGGCCGCACGCCGGGCGCTTCGGCCAGAATGTGGGTATGGCTTTCGACCTGAGCGCCTACTTCGAGCGCATCGGTTATCGCGGTGCCAGCGAACCGACGCTCGAGGTGCTGCAAGGCCTCGTCACCGCGCACACGCAGGCGATCCCGTTCGAGAACCTCGACCCGCTGCTCGGGGTGCCCGTGGACGATCTGGGCCCGGCGGCGCTGTTCGACAAGCTGGTGCGGCGCCGCCGCGGCGGGTTCTGCTTCGAACAGAACGGTCTGATGGGGTACGCGCTGGCGGACATCGGATTCCGGGTGCGGCGCCTGGCCGGGCGGGTGGTCTGGATGGTCGCGCCCGACGCGCCCCTGCCGGCGCAGACCCACACCGTGCTCGCGGTGACGTTCCCCGGATCCCACGGTGCCTTCCTGGTCGACGTCGGCTTCGGCGGCCAGACGCCGACGTCGCCGCTGCGCCTCGAGACGCAGACCGTCCAGCAGACCACCCACGAGCCTTACCGGCTGACCGACCGGGGCGACGGCCTGGTGCTGCAGGCCGAGGTGCGCGGCGAGTGGCAGGCGCTCTACGAGTTCAGCACCCGAACCGCGCCGGACATCGATCTTCGGGTGGGCAGCTGGTACGTGTCGACGAATCCGGCGTCGCATTTCGTCACCGACCTCATGGTGGCGATCGTGACGCCCGACGCCCGGTTGAACCTGGCCAACGGCAACCTGGCGATCCACCGCGGCGGGGACACCGAGAAGCTGCGCCTGGACGACGCGGACGCCCTCGTCGACGCGCTCACCGACCGCTTCGGCATCGACGTGCGCGGCGTCGGCGGCGACGGCGCCCTGCGCCCGCGCCTCGATCGGCTGCTCGCCGCCACGCCCTAGCGCGGCGTCAGCGGCCGGCCAGCCAGGGCCCGACGCGGCGCAGGCATTCCTCGATGTCGGCCGTCGGCCCGGCGAACGACAGGCGCACGAACGAGTTGCCCCGCGCGGTGTCGAAGTCGATGCCGGGGGCGATCGCGACGCCGGTGTCGGACAACAGCGACGAACAGAACGCGATCGAGTCGTCGGTGAAGTCCGAGACGTCGGCGTACACGTAGAAGGCGCCGTCGGTGGGCGCCAGGCGCTCGATGCCGATGCCGCGCAGGCCGTCCAGCAGCAGCGAGCGGTTCCTCGCGTAGTGGTGCAGGTGGCCGTCGGCCTCGGCGGTCGCCTCCGGAGTGAAGGCCGCCACCGCGGCGATCTGCGACAGCACCGGCGGGCAGATGGTGAAATTCCCGGTGAGGCAGTCCACCGCCCGGCGCAGCTCGGGCGGCACCAGCAGCCAGCCCAGCCGCCAGCCCGTCATCGCGTAGTACTTCGAAAAGCTGTTGACCACCACGGCGTTTCGGGAGGTCTGCCAGGCGCAACTGGTCTTCGGGGCGCCGTCGTAGACCAGGCCGTGGTACACCTCGTCGCTGATCAGCCGCGCGCCGGTCGCGTCGCACCAGGACGCGATGGCGGCCAGCTCGGCCGGCGCGATCACCGTCCCGGTGGGATTGGCCGGGCTCGCGACGATGACGCCCTGCACCGGCGGGTCGAGCTCGGCGAGCAGTTGCGCCGTGGGCTGGAACCGGGTGTCGGCGCCGCACGGGATCTCGACCACCTCGCACCCCAGGGCCGACAGGATGTTGCGGTAGCAGGGGTAGCCCGGGCTGGCCAACGCCACCCGATCGCCGACGTCGAAGCACGCGAGGAAGGCCAGCAGGAAGCCGCCGGAGGACCCGGTGGTCACCACCACGGCGTCGGGCTCCACCTCGATCCCGTGCTGGCGCACGTAATCTGCCGCGATCGCGGCGCGCAGCTCGGGGGTGCCCAGCGCCACCGTGTAGCCCAGCTCGTTGGCGTGCAGGGCCGCCGCCGCGGCCGCCCGCACCGCCTCGGGCGCCCCCACGCTCGGCTGGCCCGCCGACAGGTTGACCAGGTCGCCGTGACTGCGTTGGCGCTCCCCGGCGGCCAGCCAGACATCCATGACGTAAAACGGCGGGATGCCCGAGCGCAGCGAGACGTGGTCAGTCACGACGCGGGGAGTACCTCGGATTCCAGCCGACCAACCAGTTCCCGCGGCGTCTCGAGCAGGTGCGCGCTGCCGTGCGCGCGCTTGAAATACAGGTGCATGTCGTGTTCCCAGGTGATCGCGATCCCGCCGTGCAGTTGGATGCCCTCACCGGCCACCAGCGACAGCGCCTCGGTGGCGGCCAGCCGGGCCGTGGCCGCGCCGGTCGGGGTCGGCTCGGCGCACGCCTCGGCCACCACCGCCTTGGCGGCGGCCACGGCGACGTACAGGTCGGCCATCCGGTGCTTGAGCGCCTGGAAGCTGCCGATCGGGCGCCCGAATTGGACGCGGTCCTTGGCGTAGTCGACCGTGAGTTCCAGGCAGCGCTCGGCCGCGCCAACCTGCTCGGCGGCCAGCAGGAGCGCCGCCGCGTCGGCGATCCCCGGGTCGGCGCCCAGCGGTTCGGTGTCGTCGGGCGTCAGCCGGGCCAGCCGGCGGGTGGGGTCCATGGTGGCGACGGGCTGCGCGCCGAAGCGGGTCCACCTGGTGAGCTCGCCGCCGGCGGCGCCCACGACGACGTCGGCGATGTCGCCGTTG
>NZ_LZKC01000406.1:0-11724 GCF_001672685.1 Mycobacterium sp. E2462 | reverse complement strand
CGACCGCCAGCAGCACCATCGCGGCCACTCCCGCCTCGTGCAGGATCGTCGGCGCGTACCAGACGGCCACCCAGCCGAGCAGCAGGTACAGCGGCACGCCCAGCCAGCGCGGCGACGACGGCCAGCACACCTTCAGCAGGATGCCGGCGGCAGCGCCGCCCCAGACGATGCACAGCACGACCATCCCGGTGTTCTGCGGCATCACCAGCCGCGCGAACGGCGTGTAGCTGCCGGCGATGAACACGAAGATCATCGAATGGTCGAGCCGCTTCATGCGGGTCCGGCTCAGCGGCGACTTCCACTTGACGCGGTGATAGGTGGCGCTGACCGCGAACATCGCGACGGTCGACGCGGCGTACACCAGCGTCGAGTGGCCGGCGCGGGGCGAGGCGGCCGCCCACGACACCGACACCAGGGTGGCACCGGTGACGATGGCCAGCCACGCCGAATAGAAGTGGATCCAGCCGCGCATCCGCGGCTTGGTCAAGACGGTGGCCGCACCCTCGACGAGCTGCTCGACGGTGTTGCCCGGCGCGATCGGTTCCGAATCCGGCTCCCGATCGGCCGCGGTGTCGGTCTGGCTGCTCATGTTTCCCATCGCCTCGTCGTGTCGCCCGTCGTGGAATGTAGGAAAGTTGCCCGGGGGTGCTGAAGATAAACAGTAGTCACCCGTCGCGGGACGCCGCTCCGACCGAGCCGGCGCCCGCGGCGCGACCCGTCGAGAAATTGCCGTCTCGAAACCATCGCCGCTGGCAGTAGGGTGAGTCTTCGTGGAGATCATCCCACCGCGGCTCAAAGAACCGCTGTATCGGGTGTACGAGTTGCGGCTGCGGCAGGGCCTGGCCGCCTCGAAATCCGAACTGCCACGCCACATCGCCGTCCTGTGCGACGGCAATCGGCGCTGGGCGCGCGACGCCGGCTACGACGACGTGAGCTACGGCTACCGGATGGGCGCCGTGAAGATCGCCGAGATGCTGCGCTGGTGCGCCGACGCCGGCATCGAGATGACGACCGTCTACCTGCTGTCCACCGAGAACCTGCAGCGCGACCCCGACGAGCTGGCCGGCCTCATCGAGATCATCACCGACGTCGTCGAGGAGATCTGCGCCCCGGCCAACCGGTGGAGCGTGCGCACCGTCGGCGATCTCGAGCTGCTCGGCGAGGAGCCGGCGCGACGGGTGCGCGGGGCGGTGGACTCCACCCCGGCGGTCGCGCCGTTCCACGTCAACGTCGCGGTCGGCTACGGCGGGCGCCGCGAGATCGTCGACGCGGTGCGCGCCCTGTTGAGCAAGGAGCTGGCCAACGGCGCCAGCGGCGACGAGCTGATCGACGCGGTCACCGTCGACGGCATCTCGCAAAACCTCTACACCTCCGGCCAGCCCGACCCGGACCTGGTGATCCGCACCTCGGGCGAACAACGCCTGTCCGGCTTCCTGCTGTGGCAGAGCGCGTATTCGGAGATGTGGTTCACCGAGGCGCACTGGCCCGCCTTCCGCCGGGTCGACTTCCTGCGCGCGCTGCGCGACTACAGCCAGCGGCACCGCAGATACGGCAAGTAGGCCCGGATGGCTGCGCTGTCGGCGGTGGTGTTCTCGCTGAGTGGCTGGCTCGGGCTGTACCTGCTGGCCCGCGACCCCCGCAAGCCGGTGCTCGCGCTCGCGGCGCTCGGGCTGTGCGGCTTCGCGGTGGTGGTGGCGCTGGACGCGGTGCGTCTGAGCACCCCGGCGCACGGCGCGCTGCTGAGCCAGGTGGAGATCTATCTGGTCGCCGTGCCCGGCGTGGCGTGGTTCGCGGTGCTGCTGGAGCTGTCCCGGTCCGGCGACCACTGGCGGGCCCGCACGGGCGAGGCGCTGCTGATCGCCGGGGTCGGCGCGCTGGCCGTGCTGGGCGCGGCGTTGGCCGGCGGCGTCGACGGGCCGTTGCGGGCGGGCCACCTGCTGATGTTCGCCGTCGTCTCGGTGTCCACGCTCGGCGCGATGGCGGCCGCGCTGATGCGGCCCGCCCAGCCGGTCCGCGCCGGTGGCGTGGTCGCGGTCGCGACGCTGTTCTTCGCCCTCGGCAACGCCATCCTCGTCATCCCGCTGGGGCTGGTGCCCAGCTGGGTGGCGTTGGCGTCCACCGGTTTCGACGTGTTGCTGCTGGGCGTGGCGGTGGCGGCGTGGGACGCCTTCGACGAGGGTCAGGCGGTGCGCAACGACATGCGGCGATCCTTCACCGGTTCGATGACGGTGGCGGTGCTGTTCGGCGGTCAGGCGCTGATCGGCCTGGCCGTCACCCGCGGCGAGCCCGGCGCGCGCACGGTGCTGACCGTGCTGCTGTTCAGCAGCCTGGCCGTCGCGATCGCGGTGCAGGTGTTGGCCGACCCGCTGGCCGGGGTCCTGGACCGGCTGGCGTTCTCGCGATCGCCCGCCCTGCGCGCCGACCGGGCCGCGCTACGCCACACCGGGGCGGCGCTGCCGCTGCGCAAGGTGGATCCCGTCCTCGACGTCGACGATGACACCTTCGCCAGACTCACCCGGCGGGCGCTCGGCCACTACGGCGACCTGACCAAGCTCGTGGCCAGCCCGTTGACCGCGCTGCCCGTCATCGACGAGCGGCTAGCCGCCCGCGGCGCCCCGGATCACCCGCTGGAGCGGGCCAACGAACTCAAGGCCGTCCTGGCGGACGCGATCGGTCGGCTCAAGCCCCGCGACGCCGGCGATTTCGGCACCACCGAGCAGTGGCGGCACTACAACTCGCTGTATTTCCCGTACGTCGCCGGCGTGCGGGCCTACGCGCAGAACGCGACCGCCGCCGGGCTGGATCCCGTTGCGCGGCAAGCCTGGCGGTGGTTCGCCACCGAGGTGCCGCGGCGGTCACTGCACAACTGGCAGAGCGCCGCGGCCCGGCTGATCGCCGCCGAGTTGCGCCGCGGGGTGGTTGTTTCCAGCGAGTGACGGAAACGGCGCAAACGCATCTCGGAAATTAACCCGGGCGTCAAACATCCGTTGCGCGGCTTTGCAATCCTGAGGGTCAGGGAATAGCTCCGTGAACCCGCGGGTCTATCTATCCGTGGCAATAAGTGTCTGTGGCAGTAGTTGGCAGCGCCACGGGTCGATGTGGCAGTGCAACGACGGCACGCTCGAACGCGTCGACCAACCCGCATCGCGAGGAGTAAGCACATGACCTCTGTATCTGGTGTATCCGGCGTCTCCGCCCTGCACACCCGGCCCCTCTACGACTCGACCGACTCGCTGTTGCGGTTTGCCATGCGCGCCGACGGCACGTTGACGGGGGCATGCGGCCTGGCCGTCGCGTTCCTCGCCGACCCGCTCGCGTCGCTCACCGGCCTGACGTCGTTCCAGGAGTACGCGATCGGCGCCACCTTCGTGCTCGCCGGTTTCCTGGTGTTCAGCCTCGCGGCCTTCCCCGATCTGCGCCGGCTCGGGACCGCCATCGTGGTGACCAACGTCGTGCTGACCCTGGTGGCGCTGGTGGTGGCCGAGACGGCGCCGCTGAGCGCGGGCGGCGTCACCGCGACACTGGCCGGCGGCGTCTACTCGGCGGCGTTCGCCGGGCTGCAGTACCTGGGCCTGCGCCGGCTCGAGCCGTAACTCGTCGGCGCCTACAGCTTGCGCAGGCGCAGCCGGTTGATGGAGTGATCGGCGTCCTTGCGCAGCACCAGGGTGGCGCGGGGACGGGTCGGCAGGATGTTCTCGACCAGGTTGGGGCGGTTGATCGACCGCCAGATCTCGCGCGCCGCGGCGACGGCCTTGGTGTCGTTGAGGGCCGCGTAGTGGTGGAAGTGTGACTGCGGATCCGCGAAGGCGGTGCTGCGCATCGCCAGGAACCGCGAGACGTACCACTGCTCGATGTCCTCGATGCGCGCGTCGACGTACAGGGAGAAGTCGAACAGGTCCGACACCATCAGCGTGGGGCCGGTCTGCAGGACGTTGAGGCCCTCCAGGATCAGGATGTCGGGGTGCCGCACCACGTGTTTGGCGCCCTGGATCACGTCGTACTTGAGGTGCGAGTAGACCGGCGCGCACGCGTAGTCTGACCCCGACTTCACCGAGGTGACGAAGCGCATCAGCGCCCGACGGTTGTAACTTTCCGGAAAACCTTTGCGATGCATCAGGTTTCGCCGGTCCAGTTCGGCGTTCGGGTACAGGAAGCCGTCGGTGGTCACCAGGTCCACCCGGCGGTGCGGATCCCACCGCGCCAGCAGCGCCTGCAGCACGCGGGCGGTCGTCGACTTGCCGACCGCCACGCTGCCGGCGACGCCGATGATGAACGGCACCGGCCGGTCCGGGTTCTGCTGGGGTTCGCCGAGGAATTCCGCTGTGGCGGCGAACAATCGCTGCCGGGCCGCGACCTGTAGGTGGATCAGCCGGGCCAGGGGCAGGTAGACCTCTTCGACCTCCAGCAGGTCGATCTGCTCGCCGAGCCCGCGCAGCCCGAGCAGCTCCTCCTCGGTGAGGGCCAGCGGCGTCGACATACGAAGCGCACGCCATTGCTTTCGGTCGAACTCCACATACGGGCTCGGCTCGCTAAGCCGCGGCATAGTGCCCAGTGTGGCAGGAGCGCCCGTATGCCCGACGGCTGGGCTGGCGATTGGTCGCGCTCGATAGACTGGTGGCCGTGACTGCCGCACCTGACGCCCGCCCCTCGACATCGGTGATGTCCACCCCGCTCGCCGAGATCGATCCCGACATCGCCGGCCTGCTGGGCCAGGAACTGGGGCGCCAACGCGACACCCTCGAGATGATCGCGTCGGAGAACTTCGTGCCGCGCTCGGTGCTGCAGGCCCAGGGCAGCGTGCTGACCAACAAGTACGCCGAGGGCCTACCGGGCCGGCGCTACTACGGCGGCTGCGAGTACGTCGACGTCGTGGAGAACATCGCCCGGGACCGGGCCAAGGCGCTGTTCGGCGCCGACTTCGCCAACGTGCAGCCGCACTCCGGCGCCCAGGCGAACGCCGCGGTGCTGCACGCGCTGATGACGCCCGGTGAGCGGCTGCTGGGCCTGGACCTGGCCAACGGCGGCCACCTGACGCACGGCATGAAGCTGAACTTCTCGGGCAAGCTCTACGAGAACGGCTTCTATGGCGTGGACCCCACCACCCACCTGGTGGACATGGACGTGGTGCGGGCCAAGGCGCGGGAGTTCCGCCCCAAGGTCATCATCGCCGGCTGGTCGGCCTACCCGCGGGTCCTCGACTTCGCGGCCTTCCGGTCGATCGCCGACGAGGTCGACGCGAAGCTTTGGGTGGACATGGCGCACTTCGCGGGCCTGGTCGCCGTCGGCCTGCACCCGTCCCCGGTGCCGCACGCCGACGTCGTCTCCACGACCGTCCACAAGACGCTCGGCGGTCCGCGCTCCGGCCTGATCCTGGGCAAGCAGGAATACGCCAAGCCGATCAACTCGGCCGTGTTCCCCGGCCAACAGGGCGGCCCGTTGATGCACGTCATCGCGGCCAAGGCCGTCGCCCTGAAGATTGCGGGCACGCCGGAGTTCGCCGACCGGCAGCGCCGCACCCTCTCGGGTGCCCGCATCCTGGCCGACCGGCTGCTGGCGTCCGACGTCGCCAAGGCGGGCGTGTCGGTGGTCAGCGGCGGCACCGACGTGCACCTGGTCCTGGTGGACTTGCGGGACTCGCCGCTGGACGGCAAGGCCGGTGAGGACCTGCTGCACGAGATCGGCATCACCGTCAACCGCAACGCGGTGCCCAACGACCCGCGCCCGCCGATGGTCACGTCCGGGCTGCGCGTCGGCACCCCGGCCCTGGCTACCCGCGGCTTCGGGGACACCGAGTTCGCCGAGGTCGCCGACATCATCGCGACGGCGCTGGCGGCAGGCACCTCCGCCGACGTCCCCGCGCTGCGGGACCGGGTGACCCGCTTGGCCAGGGAGTTCCCGCTCTACGACGGCCTGGAAGACTGGGCGCTGGTCGGCCGGTAGCCACCGCGCGGCGTAGGCCGGAGGACTTAAGTCACGAGTTGGCCCGACACGGCCCGGGCGATTTCACTCGTCTGTGTCCGCGGGTTACAGTTATTTCATGGCACAAAGACCCGTCGCGAACGCGCTGACCCTGGAACTTGAGCCGGTCGTCGAAGCCAACATCGACCGTCACCTCAACACCGAGGAGATCTGGTTCGCGCACGATTACGTGCCGTTCGACCGGGGCGAGAACTTCGCCTTCCTGGGCGGGCGCGACTGGGACCCGTCGTCGGAGACCCTGCCGCGGCAGTTCACCGACGCGTGCGAGATCCTGCTGCTGCTCAAGGACAACCTGGCCGGGCACCACCGCGAGCTCGTCGAGCACTTCATCCTCGAGGACTACTGGGGTCGCTGGCTGGGCCGGTGGACCGCCGAGGAGCACCTGCACGCCATCGCGCTGCGCGAGTACCTCGTGGTGACCCGCGAGGTCGACCCGACCGCCAACGAGGAGGCCCGGGTCCGCTACGTGATCAAGGGCTACCGCGCCGACACCTACAGCCAGGTGGAGACGCTGGTGTACATGGCGCTCACCGAGCGCACCCACGCGGTGTTCTGCCAGAACCTGGCCGCTCAGCTCGAGGAGCCGATCCTGGCCGGCCTGATCGACCGGATCGCCCGCGACGAGGCACGGCACGAGACGTTCTTCGCGAACCTCGTCGCGCACTGCCTGGAGTACACGCGCGACGAGACGATCGCGGCGATCGCCCCGCGCGCCGCCGAACTGCAGGTCCCGGGCGCCGACATCGACGACTACCGGGACAAGGTGCGCAACGTCGCCGACGCCGGCATCTTCGGCCCCGAGCACCTGCGCCAGGCGATCTCCGACCGCATCACCGCGTGGGGTGTCGCCGACGAGCCGTCGCTGCGGCAATTCGTCACCGGCTGAGCCGGTCCGCCCGCGGGGCGGGCATTTCCGTCGGCGCGCCTGCGCAGCGCGCATGCGGCCACGAGAGTAGCGTCACTATCGATGGTCAGCGACACTTCCAGCTGCCAGGGCGGCACCTTCCGTCACGACTACGGTAGGACCGGCCCCGGTCCTGGTGCTGCGGCTCCCGCCCACATGCTCGTGCGGGTCCGCGCGGGCTTTCCCCGCTCGAGGAGCGCTACGTGACCGAAATCCGGACCTACGTGATCGACACGTCCGTGCTGCTGTCCGACCCCTGGGCGTGCAGCCGGTTCGCCGAGCACGAGGTGGTGGTTCCGCTGGTGGTGATCAGCGAACTGGAGGCCAAACGCCATCACCACGAGCTGGGCTGGTTCGCCCGTCAAGCGTTGCGGCTCTTCGACGACCTGCGCCTCGAGCACGGACGCCTGGATCAGCCGATTCCCGTTGGCGCGCAAGGCGGTACGCTGCACGTCGAGCTCAACCACACCGATCCCTCGGTGCTGCCCAGTGGCTTCCGCAACGACAGCAACGACTCCCGGATCCTGAGCTGCGCCGCCAACCTCGCCGCCGAGGGCAAGCGAGTCACGTTGGTGAGCAAGGACATTCCGCTGCGTGTCAAGGCCGCTGCGGTGGGCCTGGCCGCCGACGAATACCACGCGCAGGACGTGGTGGCCTCCGGGTGGTCGGGGATGCGCGAGATCGAAACCGCCGCCGAGGACATCGACGCGCTGTTCACCGAGGGTGAGATCGATCTCGCCGACGCGCGGGATTTGCCCTGCCACACCGGGATTCGGCTGCTGGGCGGCAGCTCGCACGCGCTGGGCCGGGTGAACGCGGACAAGCGGGTCCAGCTTGTGCGCGGCGACCGCGAGGTGTTCGGGCTGCGCGGCCGCTCCGCCGAGCAGCGCGTCGCGCTGGACCTGCTGCTCGATGAATCGGTGGGCATCGTGTCGCTGGGCGGCAAGGCCGGCACCGGCAAGTCGGCGCTGGCGCTGTGCGCGGGCCTCGAGGCCGTCCTGGAACGGCGCACCCAGCGCAAGGTGGTGGTGTTCCGCCCGCTGTATGCCGTCGGCGGCCAGGAGCTGGGCTACCTGCCCGGCAGCGAGAGCGAGAAGATGGGGCCGTGGGCGCAGGCCGTCTTCGACACGCTGGAGGGGCTGGCCAGCCCGGCCGTGCTGGAGGAGGTGCTCTCGCGCGGCATGCTCGAGGTGCTGCCGCTCACCCACATTCGGGGCCGGTCGCTGCACGACTCGTTCGTGATCGTCGACGAAGCGCAGTCGCTGGAACGCAACGTCTTGCTGACGGTGCTGTCGCGGCTGGGCACCGGCTCGCGCGTGGTGCTCACCCATGACATCGCCCAGCGCGACAACCTGCGGGTGGGCCGCCACGACGGCGTCGCCGCGGTGATCGAGAAGCTCAAGGGCCACCCGCTGTTCGCCCACATCACCTTGCTGCGCAGCGAGCGTTCGCCGATCGCCGCCCTGGTCACCGAGATGCTCGAGGAGATCGCCGGGCCGCAGTGACCGATGGTCGTGACCGGCTGCGCCCGGCGTCGCCGCGCTGGCCATCACTTTGGTGACCGATGGTCGTGACCGGCTGCGCCCGGCGTCGCCGCGCTGGCCATCACTTTGTGACCGGGCGTTTCGGTAGGCTCTTTGCGTGCCGAAACGTCCCGACAGCCAGGCCTGGCGCTACTGGCGGACCGTGATCGGAGTGGTCGCGGCCGTCGGGGTGCTGGTCATCGGCGGGCTCACCGGCCATGTGACACGCGCGGACAACCTGAGCTGCGCGGTGGCCAAGTGCGTGGCGCTGACGTTCGACGACGGGCCGGGCCCGTTCGACGACCGGCTCCTGCAGGTGCTCAGGGACAACGACGCCAAGGCCACCTTCTTCCTGATCGGCAACAAGGTGGCGGCCAACCCCGGCGGCGCCAAGCGGATCGCCGACGCGGGAATGGAGATCGGCAGCCACACCTGGGAACACCCCAACATGACCACCATCCCGACCGAGGACATCGCCGCGCAGTTCTCGAAGGCCAACGACGCGATCACCGCCGCGACCGGTCACACGCCGGTCCTCTACCGGCCCGCGGGCGGCCTGTCCGACGGCGTGGTGCGCCAGACCGCCGCGCAGTTCGGCTTGGCCGAAATACTATGGGACGTCATTCCTTTCGACTGGGCCAACGACTCGAACACGGCGGCCACCCGGTACATGCTGATGACCTACATCAAGCCGGGGTCGGTGGTGCTGCTGCACAGCACCTATTCGAGCACCGTGGACCTGGTCTATCAGTTCATGCCGGTCCTCAAGGCCAACGGCTACCGCATGGTGACGGTCAGCGAACTGCTCGGGCCGCGGGCGCCGGGCAGCAGCTACGGTGGCCGCGAGAACGGGCCACCGGTCAACGGGCTGCGTGACATTCCGGCCGCCGAGATCCCCACGCTGCCCGACACGCCGTCACCCAAGCCGATGCCCAACTTCCCCATCACCGACATCCCGGGGCAGAACTCCGGCGGGCCCAACAACGGTGCCTAGCGCAGGCGAGGAGCGAAAGTGCGTTCGCCGCTTGTCCATTCAGTACGGCGTGGACCTCGCCCTGTCGTATGTGGTGGCCGTCGTCCAGGCGGCCGCCATCCTGATTCCGCTGCGCGGCCACACCGCCGGGCGCGCCAACGCCGACTTCGCGCAGCAGAACACCGCGGCGGTGCTGCTGCTCATCGGGTTCGCCGTCGTCGGCGTCGTGGCGGCCGGCGCGTGGAGCATCCTGCCCACGGTCCGCTGGTACGTCACCGGCGCCGAGCCCACGCAGCGGCAGCGCCAGGTCGCGATGCGGCTGCCGGGCTACCAGTCGGTGATCCTGGTGACGGCCTGGGCGGCCAGCGGTGGCATCTTCATCCTGGTCAACCTGTCCGGGGGGCCGCGGTTGTTGCTGCCCATCGGCCTCGGCGTCCTGTTCGGCGGCCTTGCCGCGGCCGGCACGGGCATGCTGCTATCGCAGCGCACGCTGCGGCCCATCATGCGGGCGGCGACACTGAATTGCGAGCCGCGGTTGGCGGTCCCGGGCGTCTACGCGCGCCTGGTCCTGATGTGGTTTCTGTGCAGCGCGTTTCCCGTCGGCGTCGTCGCGACCCTGGTGGTGTTGCGCTCCTATGGCTGGCTGATCGAGAAGTCCGCCTCGCTCGACGCGCCGATCCTGGTGGTGTCGTCGGCGGCGGTGGTGTTGGGGCTGCCGATGATGATCCTGACGTCACGGTCCATCTCGGATCCGATCGGCGAGGTCGTCGACGCGATGGCGGAGGTCGAACACGGCCGCATCGACACCTCCGTCGGCGTCTACGAACGCTCCCAGATCGGCCGTCTGCAAAGCGGTTTCAACCGGATGGTGGCCGGGCTGGCCGAGCGGGACCGGCTGCGCGACCTTTTCGGGCGCCACGTCGGCGCCGGGGTGGCGCAGCGGGCCCTCGACGAGGGCGCGTCGCTGTCCGGAGACGTGGTCGAGGCGGCGGTCCTGTTCATCGACCTGGTGGGTTCGACGCAGCTCGCCCAGAGCCGCCCGCCGCAACAGGTCGCCGAGGTGCTCAACGACTTCTTCCGGACCGTCGTCGACGCCGTCGACGAGCACCACGGGCTGATCAACAAGTTCGCCGGCGACGCCGCCCTGGCCGTGTTCGGGGTGCCGTTGCCCACCAGCGACCCTGCGGCCGCCGCCCTGGCGACGGCCCGCGCCTTGGGCGTTCAATTACGAACGCTGCCGGTCGATTTCGGTATCGGCGTGTCGGCCGGCCGGGTATTCGCCGGCAACATCGGCGCCGAGAATCGCTACGAGTACACCGTCATCGGCGACGCCGTCAACGAGGCCGCGCGGCTCGCCGACCTGGCCAAGACCGCCGACCGGCGAATCCTGTGCTCGGCGGCGGCCATCGAGCGCGCCTCCGACGCCGAGCGCGCGCACTGGGACGAGTGCTATTCCACGGTGCTGCGCGGGCGCTCCGAGACCACCCACGTCAGCGCGCCCACCACCTAGCGCGGCTCTAGGACTTGCTGACCTTGAGCGCGGCGATGATGCCGCCGACCACGGCCGCCGACGCGGCGTCGCCGATGGGCGTCGAACACATGAAGACGGTGACGGGTTTGGTGTCGACGGCGATGATGGTCACCGAGTCGCCCTTCACGTTGCGGCTGGGGTCGGCGATGGTGATGTCCGCGTCGGCGCGAGTCGCCTTGGTGCCGTCGACCGTGATGGACGACGTCTTGACCGGCCCCAGCGTCGGCGAGGCGTTCGCGTAGCCCGGGCCGCTGGACGTGCACTGCATCAGCTTGCTGGCCTGTGCCGAAATGTCCATGCTGGTAACGAAATTCGTGACGGCGACCTCGGCGGTCATCATCCACTGATTGGCTCCGGGCACCTCCTGCGCGACGCCCAGCCCACCGATCAGGTTGGGGTTCTGGTCGTCGGAGAACACCGTCCACCCGGGCGCCGCCTTCACCGGGAACGACAGCTTGCCGGCCGCGATGGTCACGGCGTCGCCCTTGGGCAGCTCACCGCCCGACACGTTGGGCGTGCAGTCCGTGGCGTTCTGCGCGGAGTTCCTCGGCTGCGAGACGCTGGTGCTGGTCGACGACGGGGCCGCGCTCGACGGCTTGTCGTTGCCGCCGCGCATCACCAGCAGCGTGGCCACCAGCGCGATGACGGCCAACAGCACCAGCCCACCGACGATCAGCCACGGCAGCTTCGAGCCCGATCCGCCGCCGGGTGGCGGCCCCACCGGGTAGGGGCCGGTCGGCCCGCCGGACTGCTGCCCCGGGATGTCGGTGATGGGGAAGTTGGGCATCGGCTTGGGTGACGGCGTGTCGGGCAG
>NZ_LZKC01000405.1:0-24806 GCF_001672685.1 Mycobacterium sp. E2462 | reverse complement strand
AACCCGGTCGCTCCGTAAAGCACTATGTCGAATTCGCGCGGCGTTGCGGTCACGGGCCCCGACGCCCTGCCGCCGGCCCCGATCAGGGCGTACAGCGTGAACTGGGACGCCATCGCGCAGTGCGAGTCGGGCGGTAACTGGGGAATCAACACCGGCAACGGTTTCTCCGGTGGCCTGCAGTTCACCTCGAGCACGTGGCACGCCAACGGCGGGTCGGGCTCGCCGGCGAGCGCGAGCCGCGAGGAGCAGATCCGGGTGGCCGAGAACGTGCTGCACTCGCAGGGCATCCACGCCTGGCCGGTCTGCGGCCGCCGCGGCTGACCTGCGTCGCCATCCGACGGCATGGCCGTCATCTGTTGAGAAGAAGCGCCGGGCCCTCGGGCCGGGCGCTTCTTCGCTGCGCGGATCGGCGTCTCAGGCGTCGGGTAGCGTCGGGCCCGTGACCGCAACGCCGCGCGAATTCGACATAGTGCTTTACGGAGCGACCGGGTTCGTCGGGAAACTCACCGCCGACTATCTGGCGAACAAGGCGCCACAGGCCCGCATCGCGTTGGCCGGCCGATCGACCGACCGGCTGCGGGCCGTCCGCGACACCCTGGGCGAGCCCGCGCAATCCTGGCCGCTGCTGCAGGCCGACGCGGCGTCGCCGTCGACGTTGGACGAAATGGCCGCGCGCACCCAGGTCGTCGTCACCACGGTCGGCCCGTACACCCGTTACGGGCTGCCGTTGGTGGCCGCGTGCGCCGCGGCCGGCACCGACTACGCCGACCTGACCGGCGAGGCGATGTTCGTGCGCGACAGCATCGACCTCTATCGCAAGCAGGCCGCCGACACCGGCGCGCGGATCGTGCACGCCTGCGGCTTCGATTCCATCCCGTCGGATCTCAGCGTGTACGGCCTCTACCGCGCGGTCCGCGACGACGAGGCGGGGGAGCTGGCCGAAACCGACCTGGTCCTGCGGTCGTTCTCCGGCGGGGTCTCCGGTGGCACCGTGGCCTCCATGGTGGAGGTGCTCAGCACCGCCTCCAGCGACCCCGACGCCCGCCGGCAGCTCGCCGACCCCTACACGCTGAGCACCGACCGCAGCGCCGAGCCCGACCTCGGGTCCCAGCCCGACCTGCCGTGGCGTCGCGGCCGCAAGATCGCGCCCGAGTTGGCGGGCCTGTGGACGGCCGGATTCGTCATGGCGCCCTACAACACCCGCATCGTGCGGCGCAGCAACGCCCTGCTCGACTGGTCCTACGGCCGCCAGTTCCGCTACAGCGAGAGCATGAGCCTGGGTTCCTCGCCGGTGTTGGCGCCCGTCGCGTCCGCCGCGATGACGGGGATCGGCGGCGCCACCTTCGGGCTGGGCAGCCGGTACTTCCGCCTGCTGCCCCGCAAATTGGTCGAGCGCATCCTCCCCAAGCCCGGCACCGGCCCCAGCGCCCAGGCCCGCGAGCGCGGCTACTACCGCATCGAGACCTACACCACCACGACCACCGGCGCGCGCTACGTCGCGCGCATGGAACAGCGCGGCGACCCCGGCTACAAGGCCACCTCGGTCCTGCTGGGGGAGTCGGGCCTGACGCTCGCCCTGGATCGCGACAAGCTTCCCGACCTGCATGGCGTGCTGACCCCGGCGGCCGCCATGGGCGACGCCCTGCTGGACCGGTTCCCGTCGGCCGGTGTGTCACTGCGGGTCGACCGTCTGGCCGAGTGACCTGGCTCACCTGCGCTTTCGGGCACTTACACGGGGGTAAACGGCCCTCCCTAGAATTGACGGGTGACCGCCAGCCCCAGCCCCGACATCGACCTGCCCAAGTCGTGGGATCCCGCGGCGGCCGAAGGCGCCATCTACCAGAGTTGGCTGGACGCGGGGTACTTCACGGCTGACCCGACCAGCGCCAAGCCCGGGTATTCGATCGTGCTTCCGCCGCCGAACGTGACCGGCAGCCTGCACATGGGTCACGCCCTGGAACACACCATGATGGACGCCCTGACCCGCCGCAAACGGATGCAGGGATATGAGGTGCTGTGGCAGCCGGGCATGGATCACGCCGGCATCGCGACCCAAAGCGTGGTGGAACGGCAGCTGGCCGTCGACGGCAAGACCAAAGAGGACTTCGGCCGCGAGCTGTTCATCGACAAGGTGTGGGACTGGAAACGCGAGTCCGGCGGCGCGATCAGCGGCCAGATGCGCCGGCTCGGCGACGGTGTCGACTGGAGCCGGGACCGGTTCACCATGGACGAGGGTCTGTCGCGGGCGGTGCGGACGATCTTCAAGCGCCTGTACGACGCGGGGCTGATCTACCGGGCCGAGCGACTGGTCAACTGGTCGCCGGTGCTCGAGACCGCGCTGTCGGACATCGAGGTCACCTACGACGAGGTCGAAGGCGAACTGGTGTCGTTCCGGTACGGCTCGCTCGACGATTCAGAACCGCACATCGTCGTCGCCACCACGAGGGTCGAGACGATGCTCGGGGACACCGCCATCGCGGTGCATCCCGACGACGAGCGGTATCGCCACCTCGTCGGGCAGACCTTGGCGCACCCCTTCGTCGACCGCGAGCTGATCATCGTCGCCGACGCGCACGTCGACCCCGAATTCGGCACGGGCGCTGTCAAAGTCACGCCCGCGCACGACCCCAACGACTTCGAGATCGGCCTACGCCATCAACTTCCGATGATCTCGATCATGGACACCAAAGGCCGGATCGTGGACACCGGAACGCGATTCGACGGCATGGACCGGTTCGAGGCGCGGGTCGCCGTGCGCGAGGAGCTGGCCGCGCAGGGCCGCGTCGTGGCCGAGAAGCGGCCCTATCTGCACAGCGTCGGGCACTCCGAGCGCAGCGGCGAGCCGATCGAACCGCGGCTGTCGCTGCAATGGTGGGTCCGCGTCGAATCGCTGGCCAAGGCCGCCGGCGACGCGGTGCGCAACGGCGACACCGTGATTCACCCGGCCAGCCTGGAGCCGCGCTGGTTCGCGTGGGTGGACAACATGCACGACTGGTGCATCTCGCGACAGCTGTGGTGGGGCCACCGCATCCCGATCTGGTACGGGCCCAACGGCGAACAGCGTTGTGTCGGCCCCGACGAGACGCCTCCCGATGGTTGGGAGCAGGACCCCGACGTGCTCGACACCTGGTTCTCCTCGGGGTTGTGGCCGTTCTCCACGCTGGGCTGGCCGGAGCGGACGCCGGAACTCGAAAAGTTCTATCCGACAAGCGTTCTGGTGACCGGATATGACATTTTGTTTTTCTGGGTGGCCCGGATGATGATGTTCGGCACCTTCGTCGGCGACGACCCGGCGATCACCTCCGACGGTCGCCGCGGCCCGCAGGTGCCCTTCACCGACGTCTTCCTGCACGGGCTCATCCGCGACGAATTCGGCCGCAAGATGAGCAAGTCCAAGGGCAACGTCGTCGATCCGCTGGACTGGATGGAGGCCTTCGGCGCCGACGCGCTGCGGTTCACGCTGGCCCGCGGCGCCAGTCCCGGCGGCGATCTGGCCGTCGGCGAGGACGCGGTGCGGGCGTCCCGGAACTTCGGCACCAAGCTGTTCAATGCCACCCGCTACGCCCTGCTCAACGGTGCGCGGCTGGCTCCGTTGCCGCCGCACGCCGAGTTGACCGACGCCGACCGCTGGATCCTGGGCCGGCTGGAAGAGGTTCGGGCCGAGGTCGATTCGGCATTCGACGGCTATGAGTTCAGCCGGGCCTGCGAGGCGCTCTACCACTTCGCGTGGGACGAGTTCTGCGACTGGTACCTCGAACTGGCCAAGACCCAACTCGCCGACGGCGCGGCGCACACCACCGCCGTGCTGGCCGCGGTGCTCGACACCCTGTTGCGCTTGCTGCACCCGGTCATCCCGTTCCTCACCGAGGCGCTGTGGCAGGCCCTGACCCGCCAGGAGGCCGGTCTGGAATCGCTGGTCGTCGCCGAGTGGCCGACGCCGTCGGGCGTCGAGCCGGATCGGATTGCGGTGCAACGGATCACGGACATGCAGAAGTTGGTCACCGAGGTCCGCCGGTTCCGCAGTGACCAGGGCCTGGCCGACCGGCAGAAGGTGCCCGCCCGGCTGGCGGGGATGCAGGACGCCGACCTGAGCGGTCAGGTCGCGGCCGTCACCTCCCTGGCCTGGCTGACCGAACCGGGCCCGGACTTCCGGCCGTCGGTGTCGCTGGAGGTCCGGCTCGGTCCCGACACGGACCGCACCGTCGTCGTCGAAATCGACACCTCCGGCACCATCGACGTCGCCGCCGAGCGGCGCCGCCTGGAGAAGGACCTGGCCATCGCGCACAAGGAGCTGGCGTCGACCACCGCCAAACTGGCCAACGAGGACTTCCTGGCCAAGGCCCCCGACCACGTCGTCGGCAAGATTCGCGACCGGCAGCGGGTGGCGCAGGAGGAATCCGACCGGATCAACGCGAGGCTGGCCGGGCTGCAATGACTTTCGAGCCGCCCGAGTGGGCACCGGACATCGAATCCGAACCCGACCCCGAGCCGGCCGCCGCCCCCACCCCGGACGAAATCGCGTCGCTGTTGCAGGTCGAGCACCTGCTGGACCAGCGCTGGCCGGAGACCAAGATCGAGCCGAGCCTGACCCGCATCAACGCGGTGCTGGACCTGCTGGGCTCGCCGCAACGGGGGTATCCGTCGATCCACATCGCCGGCACCAACGGCAAAACGTCGGTGGCGCGCATGGTCGACGCGCTGGTCACCGCGTTGCATCGGCGCACCGGCCGCACCACCAGCCCGCACCTGCAGTCGGCGGTGGAGCGCATCGCCATCGACGGGCGTCCCATCACCCCTGCCCAGTACGTGGCGACCTACCGGGAGATCGAGCCGTTCGTGCAGATGGTCGACGAGCAGTCGCAGGCCGGCGCCCTCGGCGAGCCCGGCCCGGCGATGAGCAAGTTCGAGGTCCTCACCGCGATGGCCTTCGCGGCGTTCGCCGACGCGCCCGTCGACGTTGCCGTCGTCGAGGTCGGCATGGGCGGGCGCTGGGACGCCACCAACGTGGTCAACGCGCCGGTGGCCGTGATCGCCCCGATCGGCATCGACCACGTGGAGTACCTGGGCGACGACCTCGCCGGCATCGCGGCCGAGAAGGCCGGGATCATCACCCGGGCGCCGGACGGCGCCCCCGACACCGTTGCCGTCATCGCCCGGCAGGCGCCGGAGGTGATGGAGGTGCTGCTGAGCCGGGCCGTCGCGGCCGACGCCGCCGTCGCGCGCGAGGACTCCGAATTCGCGGTGTTGAGCCGCCAGGTGGCGATCGGCGGACAACTGCTGACGCTGCAGGGCCTGGGCGGGGTGTATCCCGACGTCTTCCTGCCGCTGCACGGCGAGCACCAGGCGCACAACGCCGCCCTGGCGCTGGCGGCGGTGGAGGCGTTCTTCGGCGCGGGCGCCCAGCGCCAGCTCGACGTCGACGCGGTCCGCGCCGGCTTCGCCGCCGCTACCAGCCCGGGCCGGCTGGAACGCTTGCGCAGCGCACCGACGGTGTTCGCCGACGCCGCCCACAACCCGGCCGGGGCGGCGGCGCTGGCGCAGACCCTGGCCGAGGAATTCGACTTCCGTTACCTCGTCGGCGTGCTCAGCGTGATGGCCGACAAGGACGTCGACGGCATTCTCGCCGCGCTGGAACCGGTCTTCGACGCGGTGGTCGTGACCCATAACGGGTCGCCCCGGGCGCTGGACGTCGAGGCGCTGGGGGTGGAGGCCGCGGCGCGCTTCGGCCCCGAGCGGGTCAGCACCGCCGAGAACCTGCGCGACGCCATCGACGTGGCGACCGCCCTGGTCGACGAGGCCGCCGTGGCAGGTCACGCCGAGCGCTTCTCCGGCACCGGAATCGTGATCACGGGCTCGGTGGTCACCGCGGGGGCGGCGCGCACCCTGTTCGGGCGTGATCCCGAATGACGGAGCAGCGACCCGACCCGTGGCGCAGCTTCGCCGCCGTGATGGCCGCCACGCTGTTCCTGGAGGCCATCGTGGTGCTGCTGGCGATCCCGGTGGTGGGCGCGGTCGGCGGCGGCCTGACGTCGCTGTCGCTGAGCTACCTGATCGGCCTCGCCGCGCTGCTCGTGCTGTTGGGCGGGGTGCAGCGCAAACCGTGGGCGATCTGGGTCAATCTGGGCGTGCAGGTGCTGTTGCTGGCCGGGTTCGCGCTGTATCCCGGTGTGGGCATCATCGGTGTGCTGTTCACCGGGTTGTGGGCGCTGATCGCCTACTTCCGGGCCGAGGTGCGGCGCCGCCAAGGCTAGGCCAACGCTAGATCGGCGCGGCGCGGGTCGCCGCGCGGTTATGTACGCTGTGCGCCGTGACCGAACGGACGCTGGTACTGATCAAGCCGGACGGCGTGCAGCGCCAGCTGGTGGGGGAGATCGTCGGCCGCATCGAGCGCAAGGGCCTGACCCTGGCCGCGCTGGAACTGCGCCGCGTCAGCGAAGACCTGGCCGCGCAGCACTACGCCGAGCACGACGGCAAGCCCTTCTTCGGGTCGTTGCTGGAGTTCATCACGTCCGGCCCGGTGGTCGCGGCGATCGTCGAGGGCCCCCGCGCGATCGCGGCGTTCCGGCAGCTCGCCGGCGCAACCGACCCCGTCGAGAAGGCAGCACCCGGCACCATTCGCGGCGACTTGGGCCTGGAAACCCAGTTCAACTTGGTGCACGGCTCCGACTCGCCCGAGTCCGCGCGGCGCGAAATCGAGCTCTGGTTCCCCGGCGCGTAACACCGCCGAAAAACCCGCCCAGCACGCCCGTGAGCTCGGTATTGGCGGAGCTCGCGAGGTGATGTGGGATACTGATGACGGGTGAACGTCGCCGGACCGGTGTCGGACACCCGAATGAAGACTTAGACAAGCGCGACTACCGCCAGCTCGCGGTGGTGCGCCGCATGTCAAGCCGTCATTCAGCACGGCGCCGAGTGCGTTCTACCCGAACCTCTCGGGGCGAGACCATCACAAGTCCGGGAGAAGTGGCCCGGACCCATAGCGAAGCCCTCGCGTGGCCGCGTCGCAACGACGCGCCCGGGGGCTTGAGGAGAATACGTGGTAGACGGTGCCCCATCCGCAGACTCATCCCAAGACCCGACTCGGCACGAGGAACTGCCCGACCGCCTGAGAGTCCATTCGCTGGCGCGCACGCTGGGAACGACCAGCAAGCGCGTGCTGGACGCGCTGAGCGCGCTCGACGGGCGCATCCGTAGCGCCCATTCCAGCGTGGACCGCGAGGACGCGGTCCGGGTGCGTGACCTGCTGGCCGCCGATCAGTCGCACGGCGACCCGGGGGCCGCGAACTCCGACGTGGCCACGCGGGCCGCCGGCAGCGACGCGGTGGAAGAGCCGGAGTCCCGGCTGCTGCTCGAGACCCCCGCCGGTGACACCCCGGACAGCGCCGAGGGGGGCGGGACCGCCGCCGAGCGCCCGCACTACATGCCGCTCTTCGTCGCGCCGCAGCCGATCGAGACGGGCCCGGGCGCCCGCGGGGGCGAGGACGTCGACGCGGATTCCGATTCCGACGACGCCGACGATGACGACGACGACGACGAACAGGCCGACCGACCGGCCAACCGGCGGCGCCGGCGGGGTCGCCGGGGCCGCGGCCGCGGGCGCGGCGAGCAGGGCGGACCCGACGGGGCGGACGACGACGAACCGCAGCAGCGGGGCCAGAGGGCGGGCCGTGCCGACGCCGAGGACGCCGACGGCCACGACGCCGACGAGGGCGACGACGGCCAGGACTCCGACGAGGGCGACGACGCCGGTGACGACGGTTCGTCCGACGGCGCCAGCCGGCGTCGGCGCCGGCGGCGCCGCCGCAAGTCCGGCGCCGCCGACGACAGCGACGACAACTCCTCGCCCGACGACCCCCCGAACACCGTGGTGCACGAGCGGGCGCCCCGCGGTGGCAAGAAGGGCGACGATTCCGGCGGCAGCTCCAACGCCGAGATCAAGGGCATTGACGGCTCCACCCGGCTGGAGGCCAAGCGGCAGCGGCGCCGCGACGGGCGCGACGCCGGCCGGCGCCGCCCGCCCGTCCTCACCGAGGCCGAATTCCTGGCCCGCCGCGAGGCCGTCGAGCGGGTCATGGTGGTCCGCGACCGGGTTCGCACCGAACCGCCCCATCAGGGCTCGCGGTACACCCAGATCGCCGTGCTCGAGGACGGCATCGTGGTGGAGCACTTCGTCACCTCGGCCGCTTCGGCGTCGCTGGTGGGCAACATCTACCTCGGCATCGTGCAGAACGTGCTGCCGTCGATGGAGGCCGCGTTCGTCGACATCGGCCGCGGCCGCAACGGCGTCCTGTACGCCGGCGAGGTCAACTGGGAGGCCGCGGGCCTCGGCGGATCGGACCGCAAGATCGAGCAGGCGCTCAAGCCCGGCGACTACGTCGTGGTGCAGGTCAGCAAGGATCCGGTGGGCCACAAGGGCGCCCGGCTGACCACCCAGGTGTCGCTGGCCGGCCGGTACCTGGTGTACGTGCCGGGGGCGTCGTCGACGGGGATCAGCCGCAAGCTGCCCGACACCGAGCGGCAGCGGCTCAAGGACATCTTGCGCGAGGTGGTGCCGTCGGACGCCGGGGTGATCATCCGCACCGCGTCCGAGGGCGTCAAAGAGGACGGCATCCGCACCGACGTCACCCGCCTGCAGGAGCGCTGGAAGCAGATCGAGGCCAAGGCCATCGAGGTCAAGGAGAAGGCCGCCGGCGCCGCCGTGGCCCTCTACGAGGAGCCCGACGTGCTGGTCAAGGTCATCCGCGACCTGTTCAACGAGGACTTCGCCGGGCTGGTGGTCTCCGGTGACGACGCCTGGACCACCATCAACGACTACGTCAATTCCGTTGCGCCCGAACTTGTTCCGAAGTTGGAGAAGTACGAGCCGCCGGCCGGTCCGGACGGCGCGCCGGGGCCGGACGTGTTCGCGGTGCACCGCATCGACGAGCAACTGGCCAAGGCGATGGACCGCAAGGTGTGGCTGCCGTCGGGCGGCACCCTGGTGATCGACCGCACCGAGGCGATGACGGTGGTCGACGTGAACACCGGAAAGTTCACCGGGTCCGGCGGCAACCTCGAGCAGACCGTCACCAAGAACAACCTCGAGGCGGCCGAGGAGATCGTCCGCCAGCTGCGGCTGCGCGACATCGGCGGCATCGTGGTCATCGACTTCATCGACATGGTGCTCGAGTCCAACCGCGACCTGGTGCTGCGGCGGCTGACCGAGTCGCTGGCCCGCGACCGCACCCGCCACCAGGTTTCCGAGGTCACCTCGCTGGGCCTGGTGCAGCTGACCCGCAAGCGGCTGGGCACCGGCCTGATCGAGGCCTTCTCGACCTCGTGCCCGCACTGTGCCGGGCGTGGCATCCTGCTGCACGCCGACCCGGTGGACTCGGCCCCGTCGAACGGGCGCAAGTCCGAGTCGGGCGGGCGCCGCGGCCGGCGCTCCAAGAAGAACCGGGCCGAGGAGCCGTCGGATCAGCCGGCCGTCGCCAAGGTGCCCACGCACGCCCCCGGCGAGCACCCGATGTTCAAGGCCATGGCCGCCGGCTCGTCCGGCCCGGCCGACCGCGAGGACGAGGACTCCGACGCCACCGACGAGATCAACGACGACCTCGACGAGCCGAAGCGGCCCGCCGGCCTCGTCGACGCCGACTTCGACGAGTCCGACGAGGACTCTGAAGACTCCGACGAGGATGCTGAGGACGAGCTGGACGACGAGGACGACGACCTCGACGATTCCGATGACGACGACTCCGATGACGACGACTCCGATGACGACGACTCCGATGACGACGACTCCGACGACGACCTCGACGAGGTCGACGACCTGGACGACTCCGACGCGGACGACGACGAAGATGACGACGACGCCGACGAGGACGACTCCGACGAGGATGACCTGGACGACGACCCCGACGATTCGGGCAACGGCGCGCGCCCGGCTGCGGGCGGCTCGGCGTTCGGGCGCCCCCGCCGCCGCGCGGCCGGCCGGCCGGCGGGTCCACCCATCCACGTCGACTGACGCCGGACCCACGTGCCAGTTTGATTCTGTAGCCGCTGGTCACGTACCCTTGGACAGTTGTCGTTAGGCTGGGCGAGTAACCCTTCCGGCCGGCGACAGCGGGACTCCCGAGCAATCGGCGCAGGCCCGCGCCCCAAGACCCACCACGCGCACTGCGGTCGGTGCGCGCGCGAGCGCGACCGAGCGGCGCAGACACAGAGAAGGCAGGAGCAGCAATGGCGACCTACGCAATCGTCAAGACGGGCGGCAAGCAGTACAAGGTCGCCGTCGGAGACGTGGTCAAGGTCGAGAAGCTCGACTCCGAGCCGGGCTCGAACGTATCGCTGCCCGTCGCCCTGGTCGTCGACGGCGCCAACGTCACCAGCGACGCCGCCGCGCTGGCGAAGGTCGCGGTCACCGGCGAGGTGCTCGAGCACACCAAGGGCCCCAAGATCCGCATCCACAAGTTCCGGAACAAGACCGGCTACCACAAGCGTCAGGGTCACCGTCAGCCGCTGACGGTCCTGAAGGTCACCGGCATCGCGTGATGAGCCGTCAGGCTTCCAACAGACACCACTGAGCGGAGATCACAGATATGGCACACAAAAAGGGCGCATCCAGCTCGCGCAACGGTCGCGACTCCGCCGCGCAACGGCTGGGCGTGAAGCGATTCGGCGGTCAGATCGTTAAGGCGGGCGAGATCATCGTCCGGCAGCGCGGCACCAAGTTCCACCCGGGCCTCAACGTCGGCCGCGGGGGCGACGACACGCTGTTCGCCAAGGCGGCCGGCGCCGTCGAGTTCGGTATCAAGCGCGGACGCAAGACCGTCAACATCACGCCCCAGGTCTGAACTTCGCGAGCGTGACGCTGCGGCGGCTTCGCGAGTTCCGCCCCGGCGTTTCATTCACGAGGATGGGTAACCGATGGCCCGCTTTGTCGATCGCGTCGTCATCCACGCGCGCGCGGGATCCGGTGGCAACGGCTGCGCGTCGGTGCACCGCGAGAAATTCAAGCCGCTAGGCGGCCCCGACGGCGGCAACGGCGGTCGCGGCGGCAGCATCGTGTTCGTCGTCGACCCGCAGGTGCACACGCTGCTGGACTTCCACTTCCATCCCCATGTCGCCGCGCCGTCGGGCAAGCAGGGCATGGGCAACAACCGTGACGGCGCCGCCGGCGCCGACCTGGAAGTGAAGGTGCCCGACGGCACCGTCGTGCTCGACGAGAGCGGCCGGCTGCTGGCCGACCTGGTGGGCGCCGGCACCCGTTTTGAGGCCGCCGCCGGCGGTCGCGGCGGCCTGGGCAACGCGGCGCTGGCATCGCGCGCCCGCAAGGCCCCCGGCTTCGCGCTGTTGGGCGAGCCGGGTGAGGCCCGCGATCTGACTCTCGAGCTCAAGACGGTCGCCGACGTCGGGCTCGTCGGATTCCCGTCCGCCGGCAAATCCTCGCTGGTGTCCACGATCTCGGCCGCCAAGCCCAAGATCGCCGACTACCCATTCACCACACTGGCCCCCAACCTCGGCGTGGTGTCGGCCGGGGAGCGGACCTTCACGGTGGCCGACGTGCCGGGGCTCATCCCGGGCGCGTCCCAGGGCCGCGGCCTCGGCCTCGACTTTCTCCGGCACATCGAACGGTGTGCCGTGCTGGTGCACGTCGTCGACTGCGCCACCGCGGAGCCCGGCCGCGACCCGATCTCCGACATCGACGCGTTGGAGGCCGAGCTCGCCGCCTACACGCCCACCCTGCAGGGCGACGCGGCGCTAGAGGATCTCGCCGAGCGGCCGCGCGCGGTGGTGCTCAACAAGATCGATGTGCCCGAGGCCCGCGAGCTGGCCGAGTTCGTCCGCGACGAGATCGCCGAGCGCGGCTGGCCGGTCTTTCTGGTGTCGACGGTGGCGCGGGAAGGCTTGCAGCAGTTGGTCTTCGGGCTGTCCAAGATGGTCTCGGAGTACAACGACGCCCGCCCGCCGAGCGTGCCGCGCCGGCCGGTCATCCGCCCGGTGGCCGTGGACGACAGCGGCTTCACCGTCGAACCGGACGGCCTCGGCGGTTTCGTCGTCACCGGCGCGCGGCCCGAGCGCTGGATCGGGCAGACCAACTTCGACAACGACGAGGCGGTGGGCTACCTGGCCGACCGCCTGGCCCGGCTCGGTGTCGAGGAGGAGCTGCTGCGGCTGGGCGCGCAGCCCGGCTGCGCCGTCACCATCGGCGAGATGACGTTCGACTGGGAGCCGCAGACCCCGGCCGGCCAGCAGACGGCCCTGTCGGGGCGCGGTACCGACGCGCGACTGGAACGCACCGACCGGGTGGGCGCCGCCGAACGCAAGGCCGCCCGCCGCCAGCGGCGGGAGCGCGGGGACCAATCGTGAGCGCGGCTCGCGACGCGATCCGCAACGCGCGCAGCCTGGTCGTCAAGATCGGTACGAACGCGTTGACCACGCCGTCGGGGGTGTTCGACGCGGGGCGGCTGGCCGGGCTGGCCGACGCGATCGAGGCGCGGATGAAGGCCGGTACCGACGTCGTCATCGTCTCCTCGGGCGCCATCGCGGCGGGCATCGAACCGCTCGGATTGTCGCGCAGGCCAAGGGATTTGGCGACCAAGCAGGCGGCCGCCAGCGTCGGCCAAGTCGCGTTGGTGAACTCCTGGAGCGCCGCCTTCGGCCGCTACGGGCGCACGGTCGGCCAGGTGTTGCTGAGCGCGCAGGACATCTCGATGCGGGCTCAGCACACCAACGCCCAGCGCACCCTGGACCGGCTGCGCGCCCTGCATGCGGTCGCGATCGTCAACGAGAACGACACGGTGGCCACCAACGAGATCCGGTTCGGCGACAACGACCGGCTCTCGGCGTTGGTGGCCCACCTGACCGGTGCCGAGGCGCTGGTCCTGCTCTCCGACATCGACGGGCTCTACGACTCGGACCCGCGAAAAGTCAAGGGCGCGAAGTTTATTCCGGAGGTCGCGGGCGCCGCGGACCTGGCCGGCGTGGAAGCCGGACCCGGCAGCGACCTGGGCACCGGAGGCATGGTGTCCAAGATGTCGTCGGCGCTGCTGGCCGCGGACGCCGGCGTGCCGGTGCTGCTCGCCGCCGCGTCCGACGCGGCCGCCGCGCTCACCGACGCCGAGGTTGGCACCGTCTTCGCCGCCCGCCCCGACCGGATGTCGGCCCGCCGATTCTGGGTGCGGTACGCCGCCGACGCGGCCGGCGCGCTGACCTTGGACGACGGGGCGGTGCGGGCGGTGCTCGCGCAGCGCCGCTCGTTATTGGCCGCGGGCGTCACGGCGGTCTCCGGCCGCTTCTACGGGGGCGACGTCGTCGAGCTGCGCGGACCCGACGGGGCCACGGTGGCCCGCGGCGTGGTGGCCTACGACGCCACCGAACTCGCCACCATGATGGGCCGCTCCACCTCGGAGTTACCCGGCGAACTGCGCCGGCCCGCGGTGCACGCCGACGACCTGGTCGCCGTCTAGCGCCCGGCGCCCGCTAGTGGAACGGGTTGCTGTTGGCCTGCCACGCCGCGGACTCGGGTCGCGGCCCGAAGCGGCGGGCGTAGTCCTCGTGCATGCGGGCCTGCTTTTCGTTCTTGAGCACGTCGACGAGGTTGGCGTCCAGCCCGTGCTGGGCCAGCCGATGCCGGCGCCACACCTTGTTCAACGCCAGCGAGACCAGCAGCGCCCAGGCATAGAGCGGCACCGTCATCTCGGTGTGTACGTACAGCGAGGCGGGCAGCAGCCAGAACGGCGCCAGCACGATCAGCGGCGGTATGGCCCACCGGATCATGTGGCGACGCACCGCACCCTTGCCGGCCAGGTCGTTGGCCACCCACGCCTGCATCGAGGCGGGCAGCGTGCGGCCGTACGAATACGCGATGTACTGCAGAGGATTCGGTTTGGCGTGTGCGGTGGCCATGGTGACTCCTAGTCGTCGAGGGCCCCGGCCGCCAGCGCGGCCGAATTGATCCGGGTCAACACCTGGTGCAGGTGCGCGAGTTCGCCGAGGTCGACGCCCAGGCGCGCGACGACGGCGGGCGGAATCTTCAGCGCCCGCCGGCGCAGGGCGGCGCCGCTGTCGGTGAGCCGGACGTCGGTCGAACGTTCGTCGTCGGCGTTGCGGCTGCGGCTGATCAGCCCGAGCGCTTCGAGGCGCTTGAGCATGGGCGACAGCGTCGCGGAGTCCAGCTGCAGCGTGGCCGCGATCTGCTTGACCGTCAGAGCGCCCCGCGGGTCCGGGGCGGATCTGCGGTGGTCCCAGAGCGTCAGCATGACCAGGTACTGCGGGTGGGTCAGCCCCAGTGGCTCCAGCAGTGGGCGGTAGACCGCCAGCACGGCACGGTTGGTGACGCTCAACGCGAAGCAGACCTGCTGTTCCAGGGCGAGCGGGTCGATCTCCGCAGCCGCCGACGTCGCCATACTTGCATCGTACGCTAATAATTAGTGCCCTAACTATGTCGGCTACGACACACGCGCGTCACCCCGCCGAAGCCGGCTCCAGGTACAGCGCGCCCCAGACGATTTCGGCGAGCGTCGCGGTCAGCTCGGCGTCGTAGTCGGGCGGGCGCCCGGGCAGGTTCTGCTGGCAGGCCCGCTCGACCATCCACGTGAGCGCGCTGGCGGTGGTGGCGGCCGGTAGCCCGGGCCGAATCGAGCCCTCGGCCTGACCCTCCTCGATGACGCGGCCGAGTTGCTCGGAGATCCCGGCCAACAGACCCCGGTACGTCTCGCCCGTGGCGGCGTCGTAGGCGGCCATCTCGTTGAGGGCGACCAGCACCGCCTGGTGGCGCCGGTAGGTCGCGACGACGTTGGCCATCGCCGTCCGCACGTCGTCGGGATTGTGCCGGCCGGCGAGATTCCACCAGTGCCGGGCGCCGGCGGCCAGCTCGCCGAAGACCTGGCCGGCGAGGCGGCGCAGCAGGTGGCCCTTGTCCTCGAAATAGATGTAGAAGCTCGCCCGCGAGATGCCGGCGCCGGTCGACAACCGGTCCACGCTGAGCTCGGTAAAGCTGGCGCCCTCGCGCATCAGCCGCTCGGTGGCGTCGAGCAGCCGGCGCTCCATCTGCTCCCGGCGCTGCTCGCGGTCCAATCCGCGCTGCGGCTGGGGTCTACGCGTGACCGACGGCATCGGCCGAGCATAGCCGAGCTTTCGACATATTGACTAGACACTTTGTCTAGGCATATTGTCGCGGAGAGTTTGTGACCAGGGTCATACGAGCGAAAGGGACCACCATGACCGTGCTGCCGGGGACGTCGGGCACCAGCCGCGCCTACGACGACATCGACCTGTCCTCGCGGGCGTTCTGGTCGACAAGCGCGGCGCAGCGCGAGCGGTCCTTCGCCGTCCTGCGGGCCGAGCGGCCGGTCAGCTGGCACCCGCCGGTCGAGGACGCGTTGATGCACGACCCCGACGACCACGGCTACTGGGCCGTCGTCCGCCGCCACGACATCGTCATGGTCAGCCGCAACAACGCCGCCTTCCAGTCCGGCAAGGGAGTGATGTTCGAGAACGTGCCGGTCGAACTGCTCGAGGCGTCGCAGTCGTTCCTGGCCATGGACCCCCCGCGGCACACCAAGCTCCGCAAGCTCGTCAGCGCGGCGTTCACGCCGCGTCAGATCCGTCGCATCGAAGACTCGATCAAGTCCAACGCCGAGGCCGTCGTGGCGGAACTGCGCGCCGCCGGCAGCGGCGTCGACTTCGTCGAGCACTGCGCCAAGCAACTGCCCGTCCGCACGCTGTCCGACATGGTCGGCATTCCGGACTCCGAGCGCCAGCAGGTGGCCCAGGCCGCCGACGCGCTGGTGTCCTGGGCCGACCCGGCCTACCTCGACGGTCGCCACCCCTTGCAGGTCCTGATCGAGAACCAGACCTATCTGCATCAGGTCGCCGGCGCGCTGGCGGAACAGCGGCGTAAGAACCCCGGTGACGACCTGTTCAGCGCGTTGGTCAACGCCGAGGTCGACGGCGACCGGCTCACCGACGCCGACGTGGCCGCGTTCTTCGTGCTGCTCGCCGTGGCCGGCAACGACACCACCCGCCAGACCACCAGCCACGCCATGAAGGCGCTCACCGATTTCCCGGCGGAACGTGCTTGGCTGACAGCCGCTTTCGACGAACGCATCGGCACCGCGGTCGAGGAGTTCATCCGGTGGGCCACGCCGGTGATGACCTTCCGCCGCACCGCCGCCACCGATCTGGAGCTGGGCGGCCAGCGGATCGCGGCGGGGGAGAAGGTGGTCATGTTCTACACCTCCGGCAACTGGGACACCGAGGTGTTCGATCACCCCGAGCGGCTTGACCTGGGTCGCGACCCCAACCCGCACGTCGGGTTCGGCGGCGGTGGCGTGCACTTCTGCCTCGGCGCCCACGTGGCGCGCGCGCAGCTGCGGGCCATCTTCGCCGAATTGCTGCGGCAGCTGCCGAACATCGAGGCGGGGGATCCGGCCTACGTGCCGGGCAACTTCATTCATGCGGTCCGCAGCATGCCCTGCACGTTCTGAAGCCCGTTGCAGGAGAGGGTGTTACGGCGCGGTCAACGCCCGGAGGTCGCCACGGCCACCAGCTCGTCGGCGAGCAACGCCAACAACTCCGAGCAGCCGCCGTCGACCTTCACGGTGGCCAAATCGTCACCGCGGGTGCGGCCCCGGTTGATGATGGCGACCGGGATGCCCAGCGCGGCGGCGTGGCGTACGAAGCGGTACCCGGAGAACACGGTGAGCGACGACCCGGCCACCAACAGGGCCTGCGCCGCCTCGACCATCGCGAAAGCTTGCGCGACAACCTCTTTGGGCACCGACTCGCCAAAGTAGACGATGTTGGGCTTGAGGATGCCGCCGCACGCCGGGCAGTCGAGGTAGCGAAACGACGCCGTGTCGGCGACGACGGCGTCGGCGTCGGGCGCGACCGCCAGCCCGCCGAGGGCCTCGGCGCGATCGAGGAAGCCGGGGTTGAGCGCGTCGAGCCGGTCGGCCAGCGCGGCGCGGGTCATGGTGTGCCCGCAGCTCAGGCACACCACGCTGGCGTAGGTGCCGTGCAGGTCGACCACGTTGCGGCTGCCCGCCTTGGTGTGCAGCAGATCCACGTTCTGCGTCACGACGCCGGTGACCACCGACGCGCGCTCCAGGGCCGCCAGCGCCCGGTGACCCGCGTTGGGCAGTGTGTCGTCCATGTGCCGCCAGCCGACGTGGTTGCGCGCCCAGTAGCGCTGCCGGAACACCGGGTCCGAGGTGAACTGCCGGATGGTCATGGGATTGCTGGGCGGCGAGTCGGGGCCCCGGTAATCGGGGATGCCGGAATCGGTCGACAGGCCGGCCCCCGTCAGCACCGCGATGCGGCGACCGGCCAGCAGGCCCACCAATTCCGGGGCTTCGGCGGGCGCGGCACTCATCTGTCCCAGCGTACGGATCAGCCGAGACAGTCGGCCGCGGTCGTCAGCTCCGCGGACATGTTGCGCTCCATCATCTTCAGCGCGGCGTCAGCCAGTTCGGGGTCGATCCCCGCGACGGCGTCGGTGGGAATGACGACGGAGAAGTGCCGCACGTAGGCGTCGAGCGCGGTGTAGAGGATGCATTGCTCGGTGACCTGGCCGGTGAGGATCACCCGCTTGGTCTCCAGCCGGTTGAGCAGGTACGCCAGGGCGGTCGCGTAGAAGGCGCTGTGCCGCACCTTGGTCATCACGCGGCACTCGTCGGCCGGCAGGATCGGCTTGACCAGATCGGGCCGCGCGCCGTTGAGCGCCGAGTTCACGATGTCGGAAAACTGCGCGGCGAAGTCGCCGTAGTTGTCGTTGACGTAGACCAGGTCCACTCCGTCGGTGCCGCGGGCGCGCCGGATCACATCGGCAAGCGGGTCGATGATGGTGGCGACATTGGGTATGAGATCTTCAGCGTCGGGATGCTGGTAGGTGTTCATCATGTCGACGATGACGAGGGCGGTATCGCTCATGATGGAGACATACCCGGCGGCCGGCGGTTGACACGGCCGAAGGGCGGCAGGGCACAGACACCGGACGACGATGGAAGGGCGATGGACTTCTACAACGCTTATCAGCAGGGCTTTGCGCGCGTCGCCGCCTGCACCCACCACGTCCGGATCGGCGACCCGGCGGCCAACGCCGAATCGGTGCTGGGGCTGGCGCGCGAGTGCCACGACGACGCCGTTGCGGTGGCGGTCTTCCCGGAGCTCACCTTGTCGGGGTACTCCATCGAGGACATCGTCTTGCAGGACCTGCTGCTCGACGACGTGGTCGGGGCGGTCGAGCGCATCGTCGCGGCCTCCACCGACCTGCTGCCCGTCCTGGTCGTCGGGGCGCCCCTGCGCTACCGGCACCGCATCTACAACACCGCGGTGGTGATCCATCGCGGCACGGTGCTGGGCGTCGTCCCCAAGTCCTACCCGCCCACCTACCGCGAGTTCTACGAGGGCCGCCAGATCGCGGCCGGCGACGACGAGCGCGGCACCGTGCGCATCGGCGACCTCGAGGCGCCGTTCGGCCCGGACTTGCTGTTCGCCGCGTCGGACGTGCCCGGCCTGGTGCTGCACGTGGAGATCTGCGAGGACATGTTCGTGCCGATCCCGCCCAGCGCCGAGGCGGCCCTCGCGGGCGCGACGGTGTTGGCCAACCTGTCCGGCAGCCCCATCACGATCGGCCGGTCCGAGGATCGAAAGCTGTTGGCGCGGTCCGCCTCCGCGCGGTGCCTGGCCGCCTACATCTACGCAGCGGCCGGCGAGGGGGAGTCGACCACCGACCTGGCGTGGGACGGCGAGACCATGATCTGGGAGAACGCCGAGCTGCTTGCCGAGTCCGAGCGCTTCCCCAAGGGTGAGCGCCGCTGCGTCGCCGACGTCGATCTGCACCTGCTGCGCTCCGAGCGGCTCCGGATGGGGACCTTCGATGACAATCGCCGACACCACCGAGGTACGGCGGACGCCTACCGGCGCATTGAATTTCGGCTCGACCCGCCGGGCGGTGACATCGGGCTGCTGCGCGACATCGAGCGATTCCCGTTCGTGCCCGCCGACCCCGAGCGATTGGAACAGGACTGCTACGAGGCGTATAACATCCAGGTCTCGGGGCTCGAGCAGCGGTTGCGCGCGTTGGATTACCCCAAGGTCGTCATCGGCATCTCCGGCGGCCTGGACTCCACGCACGCGCTGATCGTCGCCGCGCACGCGATGGACCGCGAGCAGCGGCCACGCAGCGACATCCTGGCCTTCACGCTGCCCGGCTTCGCCACCGGCGACCGGACCAAGCGCAACGCCATCGAGCTGTGCAACGCGCTGGGCGTCACGTTCTCCGAGATCGACATCACCGAAACGGCGAAGCTGATGTTCAAGGAGATCGACCATCCCTTCGGGCGCGGCGAGAAGGTCTACGACGTCACCTTCGAGAACGTTCAAGCCGGTCTGCGCACCGATTACCTGTTCCGGCTGGCCAATCAGCGCGGCGGCATCGTGCTGGGCACCGGCGACCTTTCCGAGCTGGCCCTGGGCTGGTCGACGTACGGGGTCGGCGACCAGATGTCGCACTACAACGTCAACGGCGGCGTCCCGAAGACGTTGATCCAGCACCTAATTCGGTGGGTGATCTCCTCGGGCCAGTTCGAATCGGACGTCACCGACGTGCTGCAGTCGGTGGTGGACACCGAGATCTCCCCGGAGCTGGTGCCCAGCGGCGAGGAGGAGGAGCTGCAGAGCAGCGAGGACAAAGTGGGACCCTATGCCCTGCAAGACTTCTCGCTATTCCACGTGCTGCGCTACGGGTTCCGGCCGTCGAAGATCGCCTTCTTGGCCTGGCACGCGTGGAGCGACACCGAGCGCGGCACCTGGCCGCCGGGCTTCCCGGACGACAAGCGGCCGTCCTACTCGCTCAAGGAGATTCGACACTGGTTGGCGATCTTCGTGCAACGGTTCTATTCGTTCAGCCAGTTCAAGCGGTCGGCGCTGCCGAACGGGCCCAAGGTGTCCCACGGCGGGGCGCTGTCGCCGCGCGGCGACTGGCGCGCCCCGTCGGACATGTCGGCGCGCATCTGGCTCGACGAGATCCAGCGCGAAATCCCCGAGGAGTGAGTTGCAGACCCGTCACGGCCGCTCGGCGTCGACGACCTCGCGGACCCGCTGCAGGGCGTCGGCCAGGTCGGAAAGGGTGGGCGTGCCCAATGCCAGGCGCAACGCGTTCGGCGGGTGCGCGGTGACGCAGAACGCCTGAGCCGTCGACACCAGGACGCCTCGGTCGCCCAGCCGGTGTGCGACGCCGTCGGCTCGCGCGTGGTCGGGCAGCCGCAGCCAGCCGTAGTACGAGGACGGGGCGCCGTGATAGTCCAGCGGCGCCAGCGCGCGGCGCGCGAGCTCCTGGCGACGCCGGGCGTCGCCGCGGCGGTCCTTCTCCAGCCGTGCGACCGTGCCGTCGGCCAGCCAGCGCGTGACCACTGCCGACACCAGGCTCGACGTGCCCCAACTCGAGGCCCGCAGCGCCTGGTTGGCCCGCGGTAGATGCCGGTCCGGCGTCACGACGAAGCCGAAGCGCAGGCCGGTGGCGAGGTTCTTCGAGAAGCTCGCCACGTGCAGCGTGCGTTCCGGCGCCAGCGCGTACAGCGGGGGGCCGGCCTGCGGCTCGAGGAAGGCGTACGTCCCGTCCTCGATGATGGCGCAATCGTGCCGGCGCGCGACGTCGACCAGCCGGGCCCGGTCCCGCCGAGACATGGTGTGGCCGAGGGGGTTCTGCAGGGTCGGCATGACGTAGACGGCCGCGACGCGGCGCCGCTCGCACAGGGCCGTCAGCGCGTCGAGATCCGGCCCGCCGGTGCCGGTCGGGAACGGCGCCAACTCCACGGCGCGGTCTTCGGCGAGCACCTTGATGCCGGGGTAGGTCAGCTCCTCGGCGGCGACGATCGCCCCGGGGCGGGCCAGCACCCGCAGCGCGACGTCCAGGCCGTGCTGCGATCCGGCGGTGAGCACCACGTTGTCGGGCGGCACGTCGATGTCGCGGTCGAGGAGGTACGTCGCCACCGCGGCCCGGTCGGCGGTTCGGCCACCGGGTGCGTGCTGGGTGAGCACCGACCCCAGGTCTCCCGTTGCGGCCAGAGCCCGCAACGCTTCGCGCAGTTGCTCGGGCTGCTCGTCGGCCAGCGGCTGGTTGAACGACAGGTCGGCGACCCGGGACGCCGCGGGGATGCGGCGCCCGTCCAGGCCGCCGTAGCCGCCCTGGTCCCGGACGAACGTCCCGCGGCCCGGTTCACCGGACACCAGCCCGGCCCGCGCCAGGTGGGCGTAGACGCGCGTCGCCGTGGCCAGCGCGATGCCGTGCCGCCGGGCCAGATCCCGGTGGGTGGGCAGCCGGGTGCCCGGCGGCAGGCGGCCCGCGCGGATGTCGGCGGTCAGTCGATCCACGAGCGCGGTGTAGGGGCTGGTCGGCATCGGTCGCCTCGTTGGGTAGGACAATCCGCCGATTGTTCTACCACGGCGCCGGGTCAGGCGCGCGCCCGGCGCCAGCCCTGGTATTGCAGCTCGGCGAACAGCAGCGTGTACGCGCCGGAGCCGAGCGTCAGGGCGACGCCCGCGGTGGTCAACGGGAAAACGTCCGCCAGTACCAGCCCGATGGCGGCCACCGTGTAGAGCAGGTTGGCCACGATGACGCCCATGCCGGTGCGGATGACCATGGGCCGGCCGGCCAGCCAGAACACGACCACGCCGTAGCCGACCAGAAAGGCCGCCATGGCGTCCTCGTATGCCGCGGTGGTGCCCGAGATGTCGGCCAGCCGGCCCGCCAGGGGAATGCCGGCCAAGCCGACCAGGGCGCTGATCGCGGCGTCGGCGCGCATCGCGAGGCGCAGCAGCCGGTCGCGGGTCGTGGCGGGGGCGATGGTGGTGGCGGCCATGGTGGTTCCTTTCGTTGCGGCGGTGTTGCCTGCCCCGACGCTCGCCGAAAACCACTGCCACCTCGACGTCAGACGCTGCCAACCGCTGCCAACGGTGCTGCACCGCGCAATGTAGCTAGGACAATTTGTCGATTGTCCTAACATGCGTGGCTACGCTCGGGCCCTCAGGAGGTACCGACGATGCTGATGGCCCCACACTGTCCGGACATCCCGGCCGCGCGCGCGGCGCGGATCGGGACGCCGCTCCCGCCGCGCGTCCGGCCGATCCGGCGCACCGACGGCGCGGCGATCCTGCGGATGCACGAGCGGTGCAGCCAGGCCACGCGGCATGCCCGCTGGCTCGGACCCGGCTCGTCGTTTCCGGCCTCCTATCTGCGTTCGATGCTCGACGGCGGCGACGAGCACCTCGCGGTGGTCGCGACCTGCCCCGGCCGCCCCGGCGAGGTCGTCGGGTTGGGCAGCGCGGCCCATACGCCCGACGGCAGCTGGGAGTTGGGCCTCCTGGTCGAGGACCGCTATCAGCGCAACGGCATCGGCACGTTGCTGCTCGGCCGCCTGGTGCAACTGGTGGGACCCGAGGCGCCGCTGTGCGCGTCCGCGCTGTCCGCCAACGGGCGGCTGCTGGGCAAGTTGGCCCGGTTCGGCGCGGTGTCGCTGGAGCACGACAGCGGCGTCAGCTATGCCCGCGTCGTTCGAAGTCGGAGTTGACGCGGGGCTAGCCGCGCTCGTAGGTGCCCGTCAAAGTTCCGCGGGCCAGCACGTGTCCGCGCACCGCGGCCAATAGCGCCTTGGCGGTGTTGACCGAATCGGGAATCGGCCGGTCGACGGCCAAGAGGTGGAAGCGGTACCGGTGTGGCCCGTGCCCGGGGATGGGGCGCGGCCCGGCGTAGCCGCGGTTGCCCAGGTCGGCGCGGACGAAGCGGACGCCGGCCGTCGCGGGGTGCAATGCGCCGGCGTCGAGCCCGGGTAGCGACGGCTCGATCACCGCCACGGTGTGCAGCAGCGGGCGCGGCAGCGGAACGTCGACGTCGTCGATGATGAGCACCAGTGCCCGCGCCGTGGCCGGCACACCGGCCCAGCGCAGCGGCGGTGACTGATCGTCACCGACGCCCTTGCCGGCGCTGGCCCGCGGCAGCGCCGCCCCGTCGGCGAAGGCGGCGCTGGTCACCGAGATGGTTTCGGCGGCCGCAAAATCGTTGTGCGCCAATGGGCTACGTCGCGCGTCGGCGCGCAGACCGCGCAGCGACTTGCCCAGTAACTCGATCATGCGCCGCTCCCGGCGCCCCGCATCGCCACGCTGGGTGACCGTAGCAGGTCGCCGAGTTCGGCCGGCAGGAAGCCTTGCCCGGCCAGCCGCGGCATGACGCCGCCGCTCGCGATGATGTCGAGGAGCAGGTCGGGCAGCTTGGGAACGGTGCCGCCGGCGCCGGTGCTGTCGTTGCGCCAGGTGCCGGCGCCCAGGTCGAAGGTGCCGGTGTCGCCCTCGCGGAACGCGCTCGTGGCGTCGGGGACCGTCATCGCCGGCAGGCCGGCGTTGACGGCGTTGCGGAAGAACAGCGAGTTGAACTCCTCGGCCACCAGGCCGGCGATCCCGAGCTCGCTGAACAGCGCGGCGACCGGGCGCGACGACCCGAGCCCGAAGTTCCTGCCCGCCACGACGATATCGCCCGCAGACACCTCGTCGGTCCAACCGGGTCGCACCTCGTAGAAGATGTGCTTGGCCGCCTCGGCGGGCTCCATCTTCATGGCGAAGGCCGGATACATGGCGTCGGTGTTGAGGCTGTCGCCGAACACCCAGACTTTCCCGCTGAAGGACAAGGTCATTCGGTCACGCTCCTGGGATCGGTGATGTAACCGGCGATCGCGGACGCGGCGACCGTCGCCGGGGCCGCCATGAAGATCTCGGCGTCGGTGCTGCCCATGCGGCCGGTGAAGTTGCGGGTGCTCGACGTGAGGCACACCTCGCCGGGGCCGACTACGCCCATGTGATAGCCGAAGCAGGCGCCGCACGTGGAGTTGGTGATGACCGCGCCGGCGTCGGCGATGTCTTGCAGGTAGCCACGCCGCATGGCTTCCCGGTACACGGCCTGGGAGGCGGGCGTGACCAGCAGCCGCACGCCCGGCGCTATCATGTTGCCGCGCAACACGTCCGCGGCGATTTCGAGGTCTTCGAGCTGGCCGTTGGCGCACGACCCGATGAATGCCTGGTCGATCTTCTGCCGGCCCAACCGGGAAACCGGCACGCCGTTGTGGCTGACGGTGCCCGGTAGCGCGACGTAGGGTTCCAGCCCGGCGAGGTCGATGTGGTGAACCTCCTGGTAGGAGGCGTCGGAATCCGGTGCGGCGGAATGGTATGCGGTCACCCCGCGGTCGCGTAGGAAGGCGGCCAACACCTCGTCGGGTTCGAACGTGCTGAAATCGGCCGACACCTCGGCGCCCTGGGTGGCAATGGTGCGCCGGTCGTGCATCGGGATGCCGGCCAGCCCCGGGCCGCCGAATTCCAGGTTGAGGTTGGGGGCGTCGCCGTATTCGTTGGCGATGTGCAAGAAGATGTCCTTGCCACTGACCGCGCCGGGTTTGACGCCCTCGAGCTGGTAGCGGATGGTCGGCGCGACCTGAAACCACGTGGTGCCGGTGCACATGATCGAGTAGATCTCCGCCGGCCCCAGCCCGCGGGCGGCGGTGTTGTAGGCGCCGGCCGCGCAGGTGTGCGAGTCGGTGCAGGCCAGGATCTCGCCGGGGCGCGCCAAGCCGTTCTCGGCGATCACCTGATGGCAGATGCCGTGCCGTCCCACGTCGTAGAAGCGTTGGATGCCGAAGTCGGAGGCGAACTTTCGGGCGTGCCCGCCGCCGGTCGCGTCCTTGATGGTGGGCGCGGGCACGGCGTGGTCGACGTCGACATGACGGTGCTGATCGACCTGCAATTCGCCACCATGTGGATCCCACCGACGCGGATCCACG
>NZ_LZKC01000404.1:0-14688 GCF_001672685.1 Mycobacterium sp. E2462 | reverse complement strand
CTGATCGAGACGACCGACCTGCCGCCCCGCGACCCGGCGGTGGTCGTCCCGGCGGTCCCGGCGGCGGTGGCGGTAACTACCGCGGCGGTGGCGGCGGTGGAGTCGGCGCGGCGCCCGGTGGTGGCGGTCCCGGCGGCTTCCGGGGTCGTCCCGGCGGCGGTGGCGGCGGTGGCCGTCCCGGTCAGCGCGGCGGTGCGGCCGGCGCGTTCGGCCGTCCGGGCGGCGCCCCGCGTCGCGGCCGCAAGTCCAAGCGGGCCAAGCGCGCCGAATACGAGAACATGCAGGCCCCCGTCGTCGGTGGCGTGCGGCTGCCGCACGGCAACGGCGAGACCATCCGGCTGGCCCGCGGCGCGTCGCTGTCCGACTTCGCCGACAAGATCAACGCCAACCCCGCGTCGCTGGTGCAGGCGCTGTTCAACCTGGGCGAGATGGTCACGGCCACGCAGTCGGTCGGGGACGAGACCCTCGAGCTGCTGGGCAGCGAGATGAACTACGTGGTGCAGGTCGTCAGCCCCGAGGATGAGGACCGCGAGCTGCTGGAGTCCTTCGACCTGACCTACGGCGAGGACGAGGGCACCGAGGACGACTTGCAGACCCGGCCGCCGGTGGTGACGGTGATGGGTCACGTCGACCACGGTAAGACCCGGTTGCTGGACACCATCCGTAAGGCCAACGTCCGCGAGGGCGAGGCCGGCGGCATCACCCAGCACATCGGCGCCTACCAGGTCACCGTCGAGCACGACGGCGTCGAGCGGCCGATCACCTTCATCGACACCCCGGGTCACGAGGCGTTCACCGCCATGCGTGCCCGCGGCGCGAAGGCCACCGACATCGCGATCGTGGTGGTGGCCGCCGACGACGGCGTGATGCCGCAGACGGTGGAGGCCATCAACCACGCGCAGGCGGCCGACGTGCCGATCGTGGTGGCGGTCAACAAGATTGACGTCGAGGGTGCCGACCCCGCCAAGATCCGGGGCCAGCTCACCGAATACGGTTTGGTCGCCGAGGACTTCGGTGGTGACACGATGTTCGTCGACATTTCCGCCAAGCAGGGCACCAACATCGATGCGCTGCTCGAGGCGGTGCTGCTGACCGCCGACGCGGCCCTGGACCTGCGGGCCAACCCCGAGATGGAGGCCCAGGGTGTGGCCATCGAGGCGCACCTGGACCGCGGCCGCGGCCCGGTCGCGACCGTCCTGGTCCAGCGCGGCACGCTGCGCGTCGGTGACTCGGTGGTCGCGGGTGACGCCTACGGCCGCGTCCGTCGCATGGTCGACGAGCACGGCGACGACGTCGAGGAGGCGCTGCCGTCGCGGCCGGTCCAGGTCATCGGCTTCACGTCGGTGCCCGGCGCCGGGGACAACTTCCTGGTCGTCGACGAGGACCGCATCGCCCGCCAGATCGCCGACCGGCGCAGCGCGCGCAAGCGCAACGCCCTGGCGGCGCGGTCCCGTAAGCGGATCAGCCTGGAGGACCTGGACTCGGCGCTGAAGGAAACCAGCCAGCTGAACCTGATCCTCAAGGGCGACAACGCCGGTACGGTCGAGGCGCTCGAGGAAGCGTTGATGGGCATCGAGGTCGACGACGAGGTGGCGCTGCGCGTCATCGACCGCGGCGTCGGTGGCATCACCGAGACCAACGTCAACCTGGCGTCGGCGTCGGACGCGGTGATCATCGGGTTCAACGTGCGGGCCGAGGGCAAGGCCACCGAGCTGGCCAACCGCGAGGGTGTGGAGATCCGCTACTACTCGGTGATCTACCAGGCGATCGACGAGATCGAGAAGGCCCTGCGCGGCATGCTCAAGCCGATCTACGAGGAGAACACCCTCGGTCGCGCCGAGATCCGGGCGATCTTCCGGTCCTCGAAAGTGGGCATCATCGCCGGCTGCATGATCTCCTCCGGGGTGGTGCGCCGCAACGCCAAGGCCCGGCTGCTGCGCGACAACGTCGTGGTGACCGAGAACCTCACGATCAACTCGCTGCGGCGCGAGAAGGACGACGTGACCGAGGTCCGCGAGGGCTTCGAATGCGGTATGACGCTGGGCTATTCCGATATCAAGGAAGGCGACATCATCGAGTCCTACGAGCTGGTCGAGAAGGAACGGACCTGACCACCGTCGACGATGCAGAGCGAAGCGATGAGGAGGAGGCGGTGAATCGGAATGCCTGATCCCGCTCGGGCGCGCCGGCTGGCCAAGCGGATCAACACCATCGTCGCCTCGGCGATCGAGTTCGAGATCAAGGACCCCGGCCTGGACGGTGTGACGATCGTCGACACGAAGGTGACCGCCGACCTGCACGACGCGACGGTCTTCTACACCGTGATGGGACGCACGCTCGACGAGGAGCCCGACTACGCGGCCGCCGCGGCGGCGCTGGACCGGGCCAGGGGCGCGTTGCGCACCATGGTCGGCGCGGGCACCGGGGTGCGCTTCACGCCGACGCTGACGTTCACCCGGGACACCACGACCGACACCGTGCAGCGGATGGACGCGTTGCTCGCCGAGGCGCGGGCCCGGGACGCCGACCTCGCGCGCGTTCGCTCCGGCGCCAAGCCGGCGGGGGAAGCCGATCCGTACCGGGAGACCGGGCCGGGGGTTGACCCCGGCGCCCGGTCCGGACGCGGGCTCGACGGGAACATCGGTGACGGCGATCAATTCGAAGAGTGAACTGGGCGGCGCGTCCCGAGTGGGCGCGCTGGTCGACGCGGCGGGCGCCGTCGCGCTGCTGTCGGACGCGTCGACGGTCGCGATTATCGCGCACGTCCATCCGGACGCCGACACCATCGGTGCCGGGCTGGCGTTGGCGCTGGTGCTCAACGAGTGCGGTAAGTCCGTCGAGGTGAGCTTCGCCGAACCGGCGACGTTGCCGGAGTCGTTGGCCTCACTGCCGGGTTGCAAGCTGCTCGTCGAGCCGCACGCGATGCGTCGCGACGTGGATCTTGTTGTCACGGTTGACGTTCCGAGCGTCAAGCGGTTGGGCGCGTTGGCCGACCTGGCCGGCCCCGATCGGCAGGTGTTGGTCATCGACCATCACGTGTCCAACGACATGTTCGGCACCGCCAACCTGATCGACGTGACCGCGGACGCCACCACGCTGCTGATCGCCGACATCCTCGACGCCTGGGGTAAGCCGATCGAGCCCGACGTCGCGCACTGCATCTACGCCGGCCTGACGACGGACACCGGGTCGTTCCGGTGGGCCAGCGCCCGCGCGCTGCGGTTGGCCGCCCGGCTGGTCGAGATCGGCGTGGACAACGCCGCGATCAGCCGGACCCTGATGGACACGCACCCCTTCGAGTGGCTGCCGTTGCTGTCGCGGGTGCTGGGCTCGGCGCAGCTGCTGCCCGAGGAGGTCGGCGGGCGCGGGCTGGTCTATGCCGTGGTGCACCACGCCGATTGGCTCGGTGCCCGCGCGGAGGAGGTGGAGAGCATCGTCGACATCGTGCGCACCACCCAGCAAGCCGAGGTCGCTGCCGTCTTCAAGGAGATCGCGCCGCAACGGTGGTCGGTCTCGATGCGCGCCAAGGCCGGGGTGGACCTGGCCGCGGTCGCCTCGGTGTTCGGCGGCGGCGGGCACCGGCTGGCCGCCGGCTATTCGACGACCGGCTCGATCGAGCAGGTGGTGGCGTCGCTGCGCGCCGCCCTCGCCTGACTCAACTCCTAGAAGCTCCTTCGGAGCTTTCTAGAAGGCCCAGCTGCCGGAGCGCTGCAGCACGAACCCATGGTCCCCGCTGGTGGTGTCCAGGCAGGCGACGAGGCTGTCGGCGCCGACGGCGCAGGTGACGCTCAAATAGGACACTTTCTGGCCGGCGCCCAGCGCCTTCGCGCCGGTCTGCGGCGTGGCCGCGCTGCCGTCGCAACCGCCCTCGGACATGCGGCTCAGCTGGTAGCCCGGCCCCTTGTAATCGACCGCGCCCACCAGGCAGTCGCCCGGGCGGGCCCGCCCGCCCGGCACGGGAACGTCGTCCAGCCCGGGGATGTCGCCCCGGCACTTGAGGTCCGCCGACGGTTGCGGCGCGGGCGATGGGCCGCCGTAGAAGTCACACACGATCGCCGAGGAGGCCGTCGACGGCACGGTGAAACCGATCCGCGGCGCGGTCTGCTGGCCCGTGACGAGGTAGCCCTCGGCGGGCATCGCCGTGAAGGTGTCGAGGTTGGGGAATGCCGGGGGCGGCTGCGCGCCCGCCTGCGGGGCGAGCCCCGTGAGCGCCGACGCGGCCGCCAGGGCCGCGCCGCCCAGCGCCCGCATGCTGACGTCGACAACGGCACGCATCGGCGCCTCCTTGCCTCGGGTCGGTGGTGCTGATTCTCCGACGATCGTTGTTGGGATCGTATTGGCCGCCGTCAGTTCACCCACACGCCCACGGCGATTAAGCCGGACACGACGGTCACCGCCAGGCCGAGCGCCGGCCATTTCCACATGCCCGGCCGGTGTCGCAGGCCGGTGACCAGGGCCCCGGCGCCGGACACCAGCAACCCAAGCGCCGCGCCACCGGCGATGACCACGGCCCCCACGAACGTTCGGTGGACAAAGCGGGTGACGTCGGGGCTGTCGCAGTTGTCGCTGCAGATGGGCATCATCAGGTAAATCAACGACAGCAGCGCCAGGCCGAAGCAGACGGCGCTCAGCGCCCCCTGGACGACGAACAGCACCGTGGTCGCGGTGACGTCGCCGGCGGGGCGGTGTGGCGTCGGCGCGGAGCCCGCCATGGGTCGCCGGAGGGTGGCCGGTCAGCGCACCTGGGCGCGGCCGCGCTGCAATACGGCGTCGCGGTTGGCGGCGATGTCGTCGCCGCTGGTGCGGAACTGCCGGGCGGCCGTGGCCTCGAGCCACAGCCCCGCGTCGGTCTGCGTCTCGTCGATGCGGTGATACGACGCGAGCAAGGCCCGCACCGCGTTCTGGTTGTTGCCGACGATGGCCGACGCCACCCGCCGGGCCGCGTCGAGCAGCTGGTCGTGCGGCACCACCTCGGTGACCAGGCCCGCGCGCAGCGCGTCGGCGGCGGAGAGGTAGTCACCGGTCAAGCTCATCCGCCGGGCCAGGCCGATGCCCACCTTCTGCGGCAGCCGCACGCTGAGGCCCCAGGTGGGCAGCAGGCCGACGCGGGCGTGGGTGTCGGCGAAGCGGGCGCTCTCCGACGCGATCAGGATGTCGCAGTACAGCGCCAGTTCCAGGCCGCCGGTGACGGCGGCGCCGTTGATCGCCCCGATCACCGGCTTGCTCATCGACGGCCACCGCGGCGAGATGTCGGGCAGCGCGGACTGCCCGCCCAACTCCTTGAGGTCCAGGCCCGCGCAGAACACCGGGTCGGCGCCGGTGAGGATGATGACGTCCACGTCGTCGTCGGCCTCGGCGTCGGCGAGGGCCGCGAAGAACTGGTCCCGCAGCGCCGAGGACAGCGCGTTGCGCGCTTGCGGGCGGTTCAAGGTCAGCGTGCGCACCCGCTCGTCGGTGGCGATCAACAGGATGTCATCAGTCATGCCTTCACCGTAGCCAGTACCGGTGATCGCGTGACGCGTGGTCACGGGGGTCACGGGTGGGGGAGGGGTAGGCAAAGTGCCCGCCTCATAGCGACAACGAGGCATCGCCCGGCCAGCCGGCCACAATGTCGCTGCGAGGCGGGCACTTCGGGTACCTACTTGGCCGGCCCCACCATCCGGCCGCGCCGCCGCGGAGGTGCCGGACTCCGCCACCTGGTCGGCCCCGCCATCCGGCGCGCGCCTTCGGCGAGGCGCACCTATCGTGTTAGGCATGTGCCGGAACATCACGGAACTGCGCGGTCTGCAGCCCGCGGCCACCGGGGCGGAGGTGGAGGCGGCGGCGCGGCAGTACGTACGCAAGGTCAGCGGCATCACGCATCCCTCGGCGGCCCAGGCCGATGCGTTCGAGGCGGCGATCGCCGAGATCAGCGCCACCACCGCGCGCCTGCTCGGCGCGCTGCCGCCGCGCCGTCAGCCACCCAAGACCGTGCCGCCGTTGCGCCGGCCAGACGTCGTCGCCAGGGCGACCCGATTGGCCGGCGCGAAATGACCCTCACCGCGACGGTGCCCGCCCTCAAGGAGTGGAGCGCCGCCGTGCACGCCCTGCTCGACGGCCGGCAGCGGGTGCTGCTGCGCAAAGGCGGCATCGGCGAGAAGCGCTTCGAATTGGCCGCCAGCGAGTTCCTGCTGTTCCCGACCGTCGCGCACAGCCACGCCGAACGCGTCCGCCCCGAGCATCAGGACCTGCTGCAGCCCGCCGCCGCGGACAGCACGGAGGACCACCTGGTGATCCGGGCCGCCGCGAAAGTTGTTGCGGCGGTTGCCGTCAACCAGCCCGAGAACCTCGACGCCATCGAGGACCTGCACATCTGGACCCGTGAGTCGGTGCGCGCCGACCGGCTGGATTTTCGCCCCAAGCACAGGCTGGCGGTGCTCGTGGTGTCGGTGACGCCGCTCGCCGACCCGGTCCGGATCCTGCGCACGCCCGAGCACGGCGGCTGCAAGAGTTGGGTGGACCTCACGGTCGACGCCCCGTTGGGCGCGCCGATTCTCGACGACGACGCTCTAGCCGCGGTGGCCGCCCGCGTCCGCGACGCCGTCGGCTGACGCGTCGGCGCGGCCGACGGGAAGCAGCAGCCGTGAACGGCCGTAGGCCACCGTATGAGTGGCCGGTATGAGCTCACGTCCGGTCAGCACCGGCTCCCCGGTGCCCAGGTTGCGGGCGTAGCGGGGCGACCAGCTGCCCGCGATCAACACCCGCACCCGTGAGCCGGCGCGGAAGCGGTGGGCGACGCCGTCCAGTTCGATGCGGACGGTCGCCTTGGGCTTCTTGGCGGGCGTCAGCCGCCGGTACCCCTCGGTGACGTTGCGCGAGCGGCCCTTTGGGTCGACCTCGCTGAGCCGAACGAACACGTCGACGTGCGGGTTGTCCGAGCTGTGGGCCAGTTCGACGGCCGGATTGCCGTAGACGTACAGATCGTCGGTGAGGGTGACGCTGGTGAAGGCCAGCACGTCGTCACGCAGCGCCAACGAGCTGTCGTCGCGGTAGCCGCCGTTGGGTGATAGCAGCGGGCCGCCGATGGTGCGCGTCGGGTTAGCGGGGTCGTAGCGGAATGTGGCCGGCGCCAACGACTTCGGATTGGCCGGCGCGGTCTCACCGAGGTGCCCGCCGGGCCGCAGGTACAGCGCGCGTTCGGTGGTGGTCGGTGGCCAGTCGGCCAGGTTGCGCCACGCTTGACCCTTGTCCACGCCGGTCACGCACACGCGGACCCTGCTGGGCCGGCGCGGGGCGGCGTCGCGCAGGTGGGTGTCCAGCCAGTCCAGGGTGTCGCGCACGCAGCCGGCGAGGCCCGAGGTGATGAGCTGGGTGTGCGTCCAGGGCCCGACGGTCAGCGCGACGTCGACGCCGCGGCCCCGCAGGTGCCGGTACTGCTGCAGCGTCTGGCGCAGGAAGATGTCCTGCCAACCACCGATCAGCAGCACGGGCGCCTGCACGCGGTCCAGCGCCTCGGTGCAGCGCAACGCGTCCCAGAAGGGGTCGTTGGGGTCGGAGTGTTCCACCCAGGCTTCGAACCAGGGTGCGCCCGTGCCCAGCAGCGCGCGGGCGGCCTCACCCACCGGCACCGCCGCGGCCGCCTCCTCCACCAGGCGTCGGCCCCGCAGCTGGCGCAGGCCGGACCGGATGCGCCCCGGCTCCTCCTGGTGCGACACCATGTCGCTCCAGCCCAGGAAGTCGTTGATCGCGAATGTGCCCGTGCCCCAGGTCGATTCGTTGAAGTCGTGCGGCCCCACGGCGATGACCGCCGCCGCCAGCTCCGGCGGCGGGTCGCGCAGCAGCGCCCATTGGGTGAAGCCCAGATACGACATCCCGATGGTGGCGAATCGCCCTGGGAACCATGGCTGTTCACGCAGCCACTGCACGGTGTCGGTGCCGTCGGCGGCCTCGTTGGCCATCGGTTCGAAGTCCCCGCCCGACCCAAAGGTGCCCCGCACGCTCTGCAGCACCACGTGATAGCCGCGGGCCGCGTAGAGCGCACCGAAGACCAGCGAGAACGGAAACGCGCGGCCGTAGGGTCCGCGCACCAGCACCACACCGGCGGGCGTGGCGGTCGTCGGCGCGTAGTGGTCGGCGCTGAGCTCGACCCCGTCGCGCATCGGCACGCGCACCCGCTGCACGCAGTAGTCGCTGCTCACCGGCGGCAGGCCCAGCAGGCGGCCCAGCGCCTTGTCACCGAGGTGGCGCACGGTGTGCAGCGCGGACGGGTCGGGTCGAATCGAGGTCAGACTCACGGCCTAGAACTTGTAGTACGGGATCAGGTCGTTGGCTCGTTGCAGATTGGTCTGCATGCAGTCGACGTCGGGGTTGGAGTACACGGTCGAGTAGTACAACGCCTGCTGCAGCACGCCGTAACTGGTCTTGAACGCGATCATGCAGGAGAAGAACCAGTAGCTGTTGTGGTAGGTCGGCTTGAGCACCCAGTACTGCGCCGCGCGGTGGCCTTGGATCGTCGTTTCGACGCCGTCGGCGGGCAGCGACTGCTCGTAGGTGCGCCAGATGATGGGCTCGACGGCGATCTGGTAGTTGCCGGCGTCGAAGTGGCAGCGCAGGCCGTCCTCGTGCTCGGGCGGGGTGAAGCTCAACCCGAGCCGCTGGATCACGTCGAACGGGATGTCCTCGCAGGCGTCGAACGGGCGCGGATCCGTGGTCGCCACGATGGGGCTCTTCATGGTGGTCTCCAGCGGCTGCGCCGTCGACCGCAGCTCGACCGGCTGCCGGTCGCCGCCGGGCGACGGGGGCGACTGCTGCCAGCCGACCGTCCCTCCCACGGCCGCTGTGAGCAGCGCACTCAACGCCCCGAGCAGACGCACTTTGGCGAACACCACACCCCCTCACGCCTCGGCGGCCCTTTGCGGGGAGTGTACAAGTCGCCCGCGGGCCGCCACAGGGGAACGAGAACTCGTTCCAGTTTCGCCGCGAGTCGGCCCGCCGCGGCCCGGTGCGGCCGGGGCCCGCCGGCCGAGTCGTTAGGCTGGTTAGTCGTGGCAGGCCAGGAATCGACCAATGGGGGACAACCGACGCTGTGGGCGGTGTCGGACCTGCACACCGGTCACCTCGGCAACAAGCCGGTCACCGAGTCGCTGCACCCCTCGCATCCAGACGACTGGCTGATCGTCGCCGGTGACGTCGCCGAGCGCACCGACGAGATTCGCTGGGCGCTGGACCTGCTGCGCAAGCGGTTCGCCAAGGTGATCTGGGTGCCGGGCAACCACGAGCTGTGGACCACCACCCGGGACCCGGTGCAGATCTTCGGCAAGGCCCGCTACGAGTACCTGGTCAACGTCTGCGACGAGATGGGCGTGATCACGCCCGAGCATCCGTTCCCGGTGTGGACCGAGCGCGGCGGCCCCGCGACCATCGTCCCGATGTTCCTGCTGTACGACTATTCGTTCTTGCCCGACGGCGCGACCACCAAGGCCGAGGGCCTGACGATCGCGCGGGAGCGCAACATCGTGGCCACCGACGAGTTCCTGCTGTCCTCGGAGCCCTATCCCACGCGGGAGGCCTGGTGCCGCGAGCGCCTTGAGCTCACCCGGGCGCGTCTGGAGCAGCTGGACTGGATGACGCCGACGGTGCTGGTGAATCACTTCCCGCTGGTTCGCGACCCGTGCGACGCGCTGTTCTACCCCGAGTTCTCGCTGTGGTGCGGCACCACTAAGACCGCCGACTGGCACACCCGCTACAACGCCGTGTGCTCGGTCTACGGCCATCTGCACATCCCGCGCACCACCTGGTATGACGACGTGCGCTTCGAGGAGGTGTCGGTGGGTTACCCCCGGGAATGGCGCCGGCGCAAGCCGCCCCGCTGGCTGCGGCAGGTGCTGCCCGATCCGCAGTACGCGCCGGGGGACCTCAACGACTTCGGTGGCCACTTCACCATCACTCCCGAGATGAAGGCGCAAGCCGCGCAATTCCGGGACCGGTTGCAGCAGCGGCAATCACGGTGACGGGGGAGACGCTGCTCGCGTCGGTGTTACCGGAGCCGACGCCGGACGGGCCGGCCTACGCCGAGCTGTATTCGGATCCACCGGACCTGGTCCCGTTGCCCGAAGAGGAGCCGCTGATCGCCAAGTCGGTGGCCAAGCGGCGCAACGAGTTCATCACCGTGCGGCACTGCGCGCGCCTCGCTTTGGCCGAACTGGGCCTGCCCCCGGTGCCAATCCTGAAGGGCGACAAGGGAGAACCGTGCTGGCCCGACGGTGTGGTGGGTAGCCTGACGCACTGCACGGGCTTTCGCGGGGCGGTGGTCGGCCGCTCGTCGGCGGTGCGTTCGCTGGGCATCGACGCCGAACCGCACGACGAACTGCCCAACGGCGTGCTGGGCGCGATCAGCCTGCCCGAGGAGCGCGCCGAGATTCCCCGCGCCTTGCCGGCGACGCTGCATTGGGACCGAATCCTGTTCTGCGCCAAAGAGGCAACGTACAAGGCCTGGTTCCCGTTGACCAAGCGGTGGCTGGGCTTCGAGGACGCCCACATCACGTTCGAGGCCGACGGGCCCGAGGCGGTGACGGGCGGCTTCGTCTCGCGGATCCTGATCGACCCGGCGGCGCTGTCCGGGCCGCCGCTGACCGCGCTGCGCGGCCGCTGGTCGGTCGAGCGCGGCCTCGTGCTGACCGCCATCGCGTTATGAGTGACCCGGGCATCGTCGTCGTCGACAAGCCGCCCGGGATGACCAGTCACGACGTGGTGGGCCGGTGCCGGCGGATCTTCGGCACCCGCAGAGTGGGCCACGCGGGGACGCTGGACCCGATGGCCACCGGCGTGCTGGTGCTCGGCGTCGAGCGCGCCACCAAGATCCTCGGGCTGCTGACCGCCGCCCCCAAGTCCTATTCCGCCACGGTGCGGCTGGGCCAGGCCACCAGCACCGACGACGCCGAGGGCGAACTGGTCGGCGGGGCCTCGGCCGCGCACGTCACCGACGACGCGATCGCGGCGGCCGTGGCCGGATTGCGGGGCGACATCGAGCAGGTGCCGTCGGCAGTGAGCGCCGTAAAAGTCAACGGCCAGCGCGCGTATCGGCTGGCGCGCGAGGGCCAGGCCGTCGAGCTCGCGGCGCGCCCGGTGCGCATCGATCGCTTCGAGGTGCTCGCCGTTCGGCGCTGCGCGGACGGGCTGCTCGATCTCGACGTCGAGGTGGACTGCTCGTCGGGCACCTACATCCGCGCGCTGGCCCGCGACCTGGGCGCGACGCTGGGCGTGGGCGGGCACCTCACCTCGCTGCGCCGTACCCGCGTCGGCCGGTTCTCGCTGGAGTGGGCGCAACCGCTCGAGGCGCTCGCCGCGCAGCCCCGGCTGAGCCTCACGTTGGACGACGCCTGCCTGCTGGTGTTCCCGCGGCGCGACCTGTCCGCCGCGGAGGCCGAGGCGACCGCGCACGGCCGCCCCCTCGAGCCCGCCGGCATCCCCGGCGTCTACGCCGCCACCGCTGCCGACGGCCGGGTGATGGCGTTGCTGCGGGATGAGGGCCGCGGAACCAAATCGGTGGTGGTGGTCCGCCCGGCGACGATGCAGAACGGGACGAGTTAACCCCTCACAACCGGCCGAGCAGCTCGGCCTTCTTCGCCGCGAATTCGTCGTCGGACAGGATGCCGCGCTCGTGCAAGCCGGCCAGCGCCTCGATGGCCGCGACGACCGACGCGGGATCCCCCGCCGCCGCGGGGGCGGGTTGCGCCGTCGGGGCAGGCGCCGCCGCGGGCGTCTCGGCGACCTGCTGAGCGCCGAGCTCCCGCAGGTCCGACACGCCGAAGGTGCCGAGCTGGCTGGTGAAGCTGACCGAGCCGTACCCGCCGCCCTGCTGTTGCTGCACCCCGCCGATGTGGTGCTCACCGGTATCGAAAATCCTTGTCACACCGTCGATCTGGAGCGCCAACCGCCGGGTGGCCGGGAAGAACGCGTACCGCACGTTGTTCTGTGCACCCGAGGCGCTGGGGACGCCCAGGTCGGCCGGCCACCAGCCGGCCTGCGCGAACCCGCCCTGCGCCTGCGCCGCGCCGGCCTGCGCCTGCGCGGGGAACACCGTGGTGGTGGCGAGCAGTTGCACCAGGTCGTTGCACAGGGCGTCGACCCGCGCCTTGAGCGCGTTGTCGAACATGTCGCCAACCATCGTCATCCCGCCGCGCATCCACTGCCCGGACCCGCCCAATTCGGGAATGGAGAACTGCGCCATGGTGCCGCCGCCGGTCTGCAGGGCGAACAGCATGGCCAGGACGGCCTCGCGGGACAGCCCGTGGCGCGACGCGATGTCGGCGATGGCGTTGGCGGCTTCGGGAGTGACCGCTGCCTGCATAGTGATGAGTCTTTCGTCGTCGGTGTTCGTCTGAGCGTACGCAAGCGACGCCCGGTTGGGGGTTCCTGCGCGCGCCTCCGCGCGGCTAAGCTGCCGACTAGACAGGTGTCAAGAAAAACGATCGAAGAGGTGCGTCATGCCCAATAAGGTGTTCGTGGTCGGCGTCGGCATGACGAAGTTCGAGAAACCGGGCCGCCGCGAGGGCTGGGACTATCCCGACATGGCGCGCGAATCCGGAACCAACGCGCTGCGCGACGCGGGCATCGACTACCGCGAGGTGCAGCAGGGCTACGTCGGCTATGTGGCCGGTGACTCCACGTCCGGGCAGCGGGCCCTCTACGAGCTCGGCATGACGGGCATCCCGGTCGTCAACGTCAACAACAACTGCTCGACCGGGTCGACGGCGCTCTTCCTGGCCGCCCAGGCGATCCGCGGCGGCATCGTGGACTGCGCCATCGCGCTGGGCTTCGAGAAGATGCAGCCCGGCTCGCTGGGCGGCGGCGCCCAGGACCGCGAATCGCCGATGGGCAAGCACGTCAAGGCGATGGCCGCGATCGACGAGTTCGCGATGCCCGTCGCGCCGTGGATGTTCGGCGCCGCCGGGCGTGAGCACATGAAGCAATACGGCAGCACCGCAGAGCATTTCGCGAAGATCGGCTATAAGAACCACAAACATTCGGTGAACAACCCGTTCGCGCAGTTCCAAGATTCCTACACGCTCGACGACATCCTGGCCGCGCGGATGATCTCCGACCCGCTGACCAAGCTGCAGTGTTCGCCGACCTCGGACGGCTCCGGCGCGGCCATCCTGGCCTCGGAGGGGTTCGTCGACAGCCACGACCTGGCTTCCCAGGCGGTCGAGATCGTCGGGCAGGCCATGACCACCGATTTCGCGTCGACGTTCGACGGCAGCGCCAAGAACCTCATCGGCTATGACATGAACGTCCAAGCGGCGCAACAGGTTTACGATCAGTCCGGGCTGGGCCCCGACGATTTCCAGGTGATCGAGCTGCACGACTGCTTCTCCGCCAACGAGTTGCTGCTCTACGAGGCGCTGGGCCTGTGCGCCCCGGGTGAGGCGCCGAAGCTGATCGACAACGGCGACACCACCTACGGCGGGCGGTGGGTGGTCAACCCGTCCGGCGGCCTGATCTCCAAGGGGCACCCGCTGGGGGCCACGGGTCTGGCGCAGTGCGCCGAACTCACCTGGCAGCTGCGCGGCCGCGCGGACAAGCGCCAGGTGGACAACGTCACCGCCGCGCTGCAACACAACATCGGGCTGGGCGGCGCCGCCGTGGTGACCGCCTACCGGCGCGCCGAGCGTTGAGCCGCCCGGCGGGCAGCGCGTCGGACGTTCAGTCCGTCACCCAGATCGCCCGGGCGGCGGGGCTGCCCAGGTCCACCGTCTCCTCGGCGCCACCGCCCGAGGCGATCGCCACGGTGATCATGCCGGCAAATTCGCGGCGGGCGAGCACCCGCAGCCGGGAGTCGAGGTTGATGCCGACGTCGGCGAAGTAACGCAGCATTTGCGGATCGGCGTCGGAGATGCGGGCCACGGTCCCGGCGTCCCCGTCGTCGCACGCCCACAGCTGCCGCGCCGTCGGGGTGGGCACCTGCCCGTCCGAGGCGGGAATCGGGTCGCCGTGCGGGTCGCGCTGCGGGAAACCGAGCTTGGCGTCGATGCGGGCCACCAGGCGATCGGAGACGGCGTGCTCGAGGATCTCGGCCTCGTCGTGCACCTCGTCCCAGGCGTAGCCGAGCTCGTTGACCAGGAACGTCTCCAGCAGCCGGTGCCGGCGCACCATGCCGAGCGCCGCGCGGCGGCCCGCCTCGGTCAACGTCACCGCGCCGTACTTCTCGTGGTCGACGAGGCCCTGCTCCGCGAGCTTGCGGATCGACTCCGACGCGGTGCTGGCCGACACCCCGATCTTCTCGGCCAGCATCTTGGTGCTGACCTTGGCGTGCGACCACTCCTGGGCGTTCCAGATCACCTTGAGATAGTCCTGGCCGACAGCGGTGAGACCACCATGCTCTTCGTCAGCCCTCACATCGACAGAGTTTAGGCAACCCAACCCCGATCGGTGTGCTCCACGACACCCGACGCCGTTTCGGTCTCCCGGACGGCGACCCGGCGCCGTAGGCTTGCGGGCGTGCAGCGCTGGCGCGGCCAAGACGAGATACCCACGGACTGGGGCAGGTGCGTGCTCACCATCGGCGTCTTCGACGGTGTGCACCGCGGCCACGCCGAGTTGATCGCGCACGCCGTCAAGGCCGGACGGGCCCGTAACGTGCCGGCGGTGTTGATGACCTTCGACCCGCATCCCATGGAAGTCGTCTATCCGGGCAGCCATCCGGCGCAG
>NZ_LZKC01000403.1:0-629 GCF_001672685.1 Mycobacterium sp. E2462 | reverse complement strand
TGGGGCTGACCGTCTGCTATGACATCCGCTTCCCCGCGCTGTACACCGAGCTGGCCCGCCGCGGGGCCCAGCTGATCACCGTGTGCGCGTCCTGGGGCGCCGGTCCCGGGAAACTCGAGCAGTGGACGCTGCTGGCGCGGGCCCGCGCGCTCGACTCGATGAGCTACCTCGCCGCCGCCGGTCAGGCGGACCCCGGCAAAGCCCTGGACGGCGCGGGCGCCCCGACCGGCGTGGGCGGCAGCCTGGTCGCGTCGCCGCTGGGCGAGGTGGTCGCGTCCGCGGGATCGCAGCCGCAGCTGCTCGTCGCGGACATCGACGTGGACCGGGTCGCCAAGGCCCGGGAGAGCATCGCGGTGCTGAGAAACCAGTCGGACTTCACACAGGTTGATAGTGCAGAATCGGTCGGGTGACGAACCCGCAAGGACCCCCGAACCAGGACCCGCCGACGTGGGGCCGTCCCGGCAGCCAGGGCCCCTTCGGCCCGCCGCCCACTGAGCGGCCGACCGAGCGGATCAACACCGGCGGCCCGCGGCAGGCGCCGCCGCAGCCCGTGGCGGGCGCCTCGCAGGCGGCTACCGAGCAGTTCGGCGCCCCCCAGCCCAATCTGCAGCAACCTCAGTACCCGCCGC
>NZ_LZKC01000402.1:0-23501 GCF_001672685.1 Mycobacterium sp. E2462 | reverse complement strand
CCCTCGCCGGCGACGACCTGATCGGGCAGGCCCGCACCGGCATGGGCAAGACCTTCGCGTTCGGCGTGCCCCTGCTGCAGCGCATCAGCACCGGCAACGCGACGCGACCCCTCAACGGCACCCCGCGTGCCCTGGTCGTGGTGCCCACCCGGGAGCTGTGCGTCCAGGTGACCGAGGACCTGGCGTCCGCCGCCAAGTACCTGACCGCCGACGGCGGCCGGCGCCTGTCGGTCACGCCCATCTACGGCGGCCGCGCCTATGAGCCGCAGATCGAGGCGCTGCGCGCCGGCGCCGACGTCGTCGTCGGCACCCCGGGCCGGCTGCTCGACCTGGCCCAGCAGGGGCACGCCGAACGCGAAGGTCTTGCCCATGCCGGTGCGGGCCTGCCCGATCAGGTCGTCGCCGGCGAGGGCGAGGGGCAGGGTCAGTTCCTGGATGGCGAACGGGCGCTCGATGCCCTTCTCGGCCAGAGCGCGCACGATTTCGTCGCGAACATCGAGTTGGGCAAAGGTGAGTTCAGTTGTGTTGGTCAGTGTCGTCATGCGTGGATGAGCAGCCTTTCGGTGACGTCTCGGGTGAAATTGTCGGTGTTTCTCTGTCGCGGTCACGCGCGCACGAGTTCCGACTCCGGATGACGTCGCCGAGTCGCGGGCCCCTGCTGAAGAGTGGCGGGCCAGCTGTGCGCGCACATTTCGCCGATAACGGCGGCATCAAATACAGCCGCTATCTACTCCCATGATAGCTGGTCGACAGCTGGCACCCATTTTGCGCTAAGTCCGCCGATTAGAGTGTTGCCATGACCCGGCCCTCCCGTCAGCCCTCCCAAGCCGATTCGGAAGCCGACCAGGGGGACGGGCCCAGCGGTTCCGGGGCGCCCCGCCTGTCGGCAGACCACCCGGGCGTCAACGAGTTGTTCGCGGTCCTGGCCTACGGGGAGATCGCCGCGTTCTACCGGCTGACCGACGAGGCGCGGATGGCCCCCGACCTGCGCGGACGCATCTCGATGGCGAGCATGGCCGCCGCCGAGATGCAGCACTACGAGCTGCTGCACGACGCCCTGGAGCGCCGCGGTGTGGACGTGGTGGCGGCGATGTCGAAGTACGTCTCGGCGTTGGAGAACTACCACCGGCTGACCATGCCCAGCACCTGGCTCGAGGCGCTGGTCAAGACCTACGTCGGCGACGCGTTGGCGGCCGATCTGTATCTGGAGATCGCCGAGGGGTTGCCGGAAGAGATCGCCGGCATCGTGCGGGAGGCGCTCTCGCAGACCGGGCATTCGCAGTTCGTGGTGGCCGAGGTCCGCGCCGCCGTGACCTCCAGCGGCAAGCAGCGCAGCCGGTTGGCGCTGTGGTCGCGACGCCTGTTCGGTGAGGCCATCACGCAGGCCCAGTACCTGCTGGCCGACCACGACGAACTGGTCGACCTGGTGGTTGCGGGCGCGGGCGGCCTCGGCCAGCTCAACGCGTTCTTCGACCGGCTACAGCAGACCCACGAGCGCCGGATGCGCGACCTCGGGCTGAGCTGACCTCAGCGCGCGCAGCTCGCCAGGCTGGAGTTGTTGCCCGCCGCCACCACGACCTGCCCGGCGGAGTTGACGATCGAGCAGTTCAGCTGCCCGAGGAAGCTCGTCGCGACGACCGACGGGTTCTGCACGCCCGGGTTCAGGACGACCACCTTCGACCAGGGCAGCGACACGTTGAACTCGGTCTGCGGGTAGCCCCGCGCGTCGGTGTAGACGATGTTGACCAGATCCAGCAGCTGCTTGGTGCCGGTCACGCTGTAGACCACGGTGCGCGGGTTCAGCGCGGCCGCGGGCGGCGCGGCGGCCAGGGGCGGCGCCGCGGTGGGCGTGGCGGCCGGGGCGAGGGCCGGCAGGGTGCCGGGCGCCGCGCTGGGGGTGATGGTGGTCACGGTCTCCTGGGGCAGCTGCGCGGTGCGTGACGGCGCCGGGGCCGCGCTGGGCGACGCCGACGGGCTCGTCGTCACCGACGCCGAGCTGGCGGGTTGGGCAGTGGGCGCCCCCAGGGTTGCCTTCGTGGACGCGCTGTCGCCGCTGTTGATGATCACCGCGGTGCCGATGGCGCCCAGGGCCAGGACGGCACCCAGGACGGCCGTCGCCGGGCGCCAACGCGGGTTCGCCGGCCAGCCGGTCCAGTTGTAGTCGTCGTCGACGTACGCGTCCCCGTCGAGGTCGGCGTCGACGTCCTCGTCGTGACCCTCGTCGTAGGAGCCGTAAGAGTCGTAGGACTCGTCGGAGGCCCGGTACGAGCGGTAGCGGTCCTCCTCCGGGTAAGCCCGGATCCGGTCGGTGAGGCGGGGCAAGGTGGTACCCATGGCGCCGAAGTTAGCGACGGGACAGCACGGTTCGGTCGTCCGACATTGGTGTACGCCCACCCGGTAGCGAATCGTTACCCGTTCGCGACCCGGGGTTTCGCTGACCGCGAACCGTCCGGCGGGGGCTGTGGCGGATGCGGGTCGCCCGCGTCCACTAGCCTGCTGCTGACGGGTTCGCGGCGGCAGCGCCAACGGAAGGGCCGACGGAAGGGGTGACCGTGGAGGTCAAGATCGGGATCACGGACAGTCCGCGCGAGTTGGTCATCGCCAGCGCGCAGACGCCCGCCGAGGTCGAGGAGGCGGTCGGCCAGGCGTTGAGCGCGGGTCCGGGCCTGCTCAAGCTCAGCGACGAGCGGGGCCGTCGCTACCTGATCCACACCGGCAAGATCGCCTACGTGGAGATCGGCGCGGCCGACGCCCGCCGAGTCGGCTTCGGCATCGGCGCCGAGAAGCTCGCCGCCAAGGGCGCTAAGAGCGAGTAAGCGGCACGTGTGACAGGCCGCCCCAGGCGAACTGGACGGTGCCCTCGACGGCGTCGGCCTTGGAGATGGGGCGGTCGGAGTCCAGCCAGTACCGGGCGCAGTCCACGCTGATGCCGACCAGGCCCACGGCGATCATCCGGGCGCGGTGCGGGTCTAGGCCCGAGTCCGCGCTGATCAACGCGAACACCGCGTCGATGCAGGATTCGGTGGCCACCCGCACTTGGGCGGCCACCTCGGGCTCGGTCACGTAGTCGTTTTCGAAGATCAGCCGGTAGCCCTGGCTGTCGTGTTCGATGAAGTCGAAGAACGCCTGGACCGCGGCGTGCAGGCGCTGCCGGTTGTCGGTGGTGGTGCTCAACGCCTGCTGCACGCCCGACACCAGGTTGTGCACGTGCCGGGCCAGCACGGCCAGGTACAGCTCGAGTTTGCTCGAGAAGTGTTGGTACAGAACGGGTTTGCTGACGCCGGCGCGCTCGGCGATCTCGTCCATGCCCGCGGCGTGGTAGCCGCGGTCGACGAAGACGTCGCTGGCGACGACCAGCAGTTGGCCCCGGCGCTCGTCGCGGGGCAGCCGGTTGCCGCGCCGGCTGGAGGCCGCCAGCCCGTCGGCGGGCCGAGCGCGATCGCCCGTTTTGACGGCACGCCGTGCCGGCGCTTTGGCGACTTCGCTCATCGAGTCCTCATCTGATCGGTCGGCAACCGGGCATCGGCTCCACCGGCCCGCCGCGCTACTCGTTGTTGAAAGACCTTACTACCCGTAACAGCTCGGTGACCGCCGTCGCCGCCGTCGCCGCAGGCAGCGGCGGTGTCGCGGGGCCGGCTCGGGCGCGCCACGGGCGGCCCGCAGGGCGGGTTGTGCAATCCTGGAAAAATGACGTCGCAGCGGCCCGCCCGCGGCGCCGGCCGAGCGCCGGTGCTGCGCGACGAGTGGCGCGAGCCGCTGCGGGCCCTGCGCGACCCGCTGGCGCGGGACGCCGGGCGGGTGCGCTCCGACCGGGAGCGGCCACGCCAGTGGCGCAAGCAGACCTGGCTGGGCCGGTTCGTCTCCACCTACGGCTGGCGGGCCTACGCGCTGCCGGTCCTGGCCGTGGTCACCGTCGTGGTCGTCTACCAGACGGTCACCGGAACCGCCGCCACCGCCCCGTTGGCGAGTCAGCCCACGCAGAGCCCGCAGCCGATCGGCTCGCTGGGCACCTCGATCATCGACGCCCCGCCGCGCGGGCTGGCCGCCTTCGACGCCAACCTGCCCGCCGGGACGCTGCCCAACGGCGGGCCGTTCACCGAGGCCGGGGACAAGACGTGGCACGTGGTGCCGGGCACCACGCCGCAGATCGGGCAGGGCACCATGAAGGTGTTCCGGTACTCCGTCGAGGTTGAGAACGGCGTCGACCCCGCGATGTTCGGCGGCGACAACGCGTTCGCCGAGATGGTGGACCAGACCCTGGACAACCCCAAGAGCTGGACGCACAACCCGCAGTTCGCGTTCATCCGGATCGATGACGGTAAGCCCGACTTCCGGGTCTCGCTGGTCTCCCCCGTCACCGTGCGCGAGGGCTGCGGCTACGAGTTCCGGCTGGAAACCTCCTGCTACAACCCGGTTTACGGGCCCAACAAGGAGGCGCGGGTGTTCATCAACGAGGCGCGCTGGATCCGCGGCGCCGTCCCGTTCGAAGGCGACATCGGCTCCTACCGGCAGTACGTGATCAACCACGAGGTCGGCCACGCCATCGGCTACCTGCACCACGAGGCGTGCGAACAGCAGGGCGCCCTGGCGCCGGTGATGATGCAGCAGACCTTCTCGACGTCGAACAACGACGCGGCCCAGTTCGACCCCGACGTGGTCAAGGCCGACGGCAAGACCTGTCGGTTCAACCCCTGGCCGTTCCCGATCGCCTAGCCGTTCGTTGCCGTCGCGGCGGGTGGCTGCTGTGATGGTGGCAGACCCGCGATCGAGGAGATGAGCACCGTGTCCACGCCGTTGCCGCCGCTGGTGGCGCCCGCCGACGACCTGACCGGCGACGAGGTGGCGCGCTACAGCCGGCACCTGATCATCCCCGACCTCGGCGTCGACGGGCAGAAGCGGCTGAAGAACGCCCGGGTGCTGGTGATCGGCGCGGGCGGCCTGGGCGCGCCCACGCTGCTGTACCTGGCCGCCGCCGGCGTCGGCACGATCGGCATCGTCGACTTCGACGTCGTCGACGAGTCCAACCTGCAGCGCCAGATCATCCACGGCGTCGCCGACGTCGGGCGCCCCAAGGCGCAGTCGGCCCGCGAGTCGATCGCCGCGATCAACCCGCTCGTCGAGGTGTGCCTGCACGAGGTCCGGCTGGACCGCGACAACGCCCTCGATCTGTTCGGGCGCTACGACCTGATCGTCGACGGCACCGACAACTTCGCGACCCGGTACCTGGTCAACGACGCGGCGGTGTTGGCACGCAAGCCGTACGTGTGGGGGTCGATCTACCGGTTCGAGGGCCAGGTGTCGGTGTTCTGGGAGGACGCGCCCGGTGGCCGCGGGCTGAACTACCGCGACCTCTACCCCGAGCCGCCGCCGGCCGGCTCGGTGCCCTCGTGCGCCGAAGGCGGCGTGCTGGGCGTCGTGTGCGCCTCTGTCGCGTCGGTGATGGCCACGGAGGCGGTGAAACTGATCACCGGGCTGGGCGAGTCGCTGCTCGGCCGGTTGATGATCTACGACGCGCTGGCCATGACGTATCGCACCATCGCGATCCGCAGGGACCCCGCCGAGGCGTTCCGGCCCGCCATCACCGAGCTGATCGACTACGACCAGGTGTGCGGCGTGGCGCCCGACCCGGCGCCCGCCGACGGCGGTTCCACCATCACGCCGCGGGAACTGCGGGACCTGCTGGACTCCGGCGCCCGGCCAGCGCTGATCGACGTGCGCGAGCCCGTCGAATGGGACATCGTGCACATCGACGGGGCGCAGCTCATTCCGCAGTCGCTGCTCGCCTCCGCCGAGGGCCTGGCAAAGCTGCCGCGGGACCGCAAGACGGTGCTCTACTGCAAGACGGGGGTGCGCTCGGCGCGGGCGTTGGAGCAGATCCGCGAGGCCGGCTTCACCGACGCGGTGCATCTGCAGGGCGGCATCGTGGCCTGGGCGGAGCAGATGCAGCCCGACATGGTCCTGTACTGATCCGGTCGCGCCGGCGGCCTCGTTTAGAGTACCGGTGTGACTGTCGAGCCGCCGCCGGACCATGTGCTCTCGGCGTTCGGCTTGGGCGGCGTCAAACCCGTCTATCTGGGCGCCAATTGGGAAGGCGGCTGGCGCTGCGGTGAAGTCGTCCTGTCGCTGGTGGCCGACAACGCGCGCGCGGCGTGGTCGGCGCGCGTGCGCGAGACGTTGTTCGTCGACGGCGTCCGGCTGGCCCGACCCGTCCGCTCGACCGACGGGCGCTACGTGGTGTCCGGCTGGCGGGCCGACACGTTCGTGGCGGGCACGCCCGAACCCCGGCACGACGAGGTGGTCTCCGCGGCGGTGCGCCTGCACGAGGCCACCGGCAAACTCGAACGCCCGCGGTTTCTGACCCAGGGCCCCACCGCGCCATGGGGCGACGTCGACATCTTCATCGCCGCCGACCGCGCCGCCTGGGAGGAACGGCCGTTGGGTTCGGTGCCGCCGGGCGCGCGGGTGGCCCCGCCGACCGCCGACGCGGAGCGCTCCGTCGAGCTCGTCGAGCAGCTCGCCACGCTGCGCAGGCCGACCAAGAGCCCCAACCAGCTGGTGCACGGCGACCTGTACGGCACAGTGCTTTTCGTGGGCACCGCGGCGCCCGGGATCACCGACATCACCCCCTACTGGCGTCCCGCGTCGTGGGCCGCCGGCGTCGTGGTGGTCGACGCCCTGTCCTGGGGTGACGCCGACGACGGGCTCATCGAGCGCTGGAACGCCCTGCCGGAGTGGCCGCAGATGTTGTTGCGCGCGTTGATGTTCCGCCTAGCCGTGCACGCCCTGCACCCGCGGTCGACCGCCGAGGCCTTCCCGGGGCTGGCCCGCACGGCGGCGCTGGTCCGGCTGGTGCTCTAGGCGCCGGACGGGAATTCGTAGCGGACCGCGTCCAACGGGACCCTGCCGTCGACGGCGAGCACCCCCTCGGCGCGCAGCAGTTCCAGCTGCCGGGTCCGCAGGTGCTGCGCGGGGCGTCCCGACGCGGTGATGACCCGATGCCACGGCAGGTCGGAGGAGTCGGTCCGCATGATCCAGCCGACGATGCGGGGGCTGGAAAGCCCTGCGACGGCGGCGATGTCGCCGTAGGTCACCACCCTGCCGGGCGGCACCGCCGCCACCAGCCCGCGCACTCGCTCGACCTGCTCGTCGGTGACCGGCGCCACGGTCAGCGGCCTTGCCGGAGCTCGCGGGCCAGCGCGGCGACCTCGCCCGGCTTGGCGTAGGGCACCATGTGGTTGCACTCGAAGCTCAGCAGCCGCAGCCCGGCGCCCAGCCGCTGCCGCAGGGCGCCGGTCAGCTGGTCGGTCACGTACGGCGGCGACGTCCAGTTGGCGCGCACCAGGACCGTCGCCGTGTCCGCCGGCGGCAGCACCGCCGGGCGGGCCAGCTCGCTCCAGTACGACATCATCGCGGGCAGGCTGACCCGCCAGCCATAGCGGCCGTTCGGCAGCTCGATCAGGTGCTCGTCGATCTCGGCGTCCAACAGGTGCCGGTCGACGTCCGACCAGGAACCGTGCGCCTTCTCCTGCCGCGCCTGGTCGGCGTCGGGGTAGTCGGGCGAGGACAACATCGCCTGGGCGATGTCGCTCATCCACGCGCCGTCGAGCCCGACGGCCGGGTCGAGCAGCAACAGGGCCGCCACTTTGTCCGGCCGGGCGGCGGCCAGGTGCATGGCCAGTGCCCCGCCGAACGAATGCCCGATGACCAGCACCGGCGCGTCGGCCGCGTCGTCGAGCAGCGCGCCCAGCGCCGCGACGTTGGCGTCGATGGACCAGGGCGCCGCCCACGACGACCTGCCGTGCCCCACCAGATCCGGTGCGGCGAAGCGCAATTCGGGGAGCAGCCCGGCCAGGTGCTGCCAGCGTTGCCCGTGGCCGGTCAACCCGTGCAGGGCCAGGACGTCGACCGCGCCCGGCGGCCCGAAGCGGTGCACGTGCAGCTCAGCGGTCACCCGTCGATCGTGCCAGGTGTCCGCGATGGGATCGGTATGGGCACCGGCAGCGGCTCAGCGATCGTCGTCCCACTCGTCCTCGCCGGAGACGACGTAGGCCTGCTCGATCACGTCGGCTTCGTTGGCCTCCCGCTCGCCGGCGTTCACGTAGCCGACGTCCAGGCCGACCTCGTCGTCGGGGTCGACCGGTTGCAGCTGCTCCACGGCGTCCCCCTCCGGAGCCTCGTCGGCGGGAAACCCGCGTTCGTCATCCCTCACGACCGAAAGCCCTCCTTTGCGTTTCGTCGGGTTGCTTGCGCCCTCCAGGGTAGGGGCCGCGGCGCGGCGGCGTCGGCCCGCGAGGTCGCGGCCCTTGTCGGACCCCCGTGGTGTCATGCCCTCATGCCGTACACGTGGGGTGCCGACGCGCACGCCGTCCTCGACCCGGGCGCGCGCGGCCGGGTGCGCATCCTCGGCGGTCCCGGCACGGGCAAGAGCAGCCTGCTCGTCGACGCCGCGATCGCCCGGATCCGTGCCGGCGTCGAGCCGGAATCGCTTCTGCTGCTTACCGGTTCGGGCCGCCTCGGCGCCCGGGCCCGCAGCGGCCTGACGACGGCGCTGCTCAACTCGCGCCCCGCCGGCGCCGGGCGCGCCGCCGTGCGCGAACCGTTGGTGCGCACCGTGCACGGCTACGCCTACGCGGTGTTGCGCCGGGCCGCCGAGCGCACCGGCGACGCGCCCCCGCGGCTGGTGACCAGCGCCGAACAGGACGCCATCATCCGCGAGCTCTTGGCCGGTGACATCGCCGACGGTCCCCGCTCGGCGGTGGCGTGGCCGGCGCCGCTGCGGCCCGCGCTGGGCACCGCGGGCTTCGCCACCGAATTGCGTAACCTGCTGGCGCGCTGCGCCGAACGCGGCGTCGACCCGCAGGAGTTGGAGCGCCTCGGCCGGCGCAGCCGCCGGCCGGAGTGGACGGCCGCCGGCCAGTTCGCGCGGCAGTACGAGCAGGTGATGCTGCTGCGGGCGGCGGTGGGCACGGCGGCGCTGCAGGCGACCACGCCGGCGCTGGGCGCCGCCGAACTCGTCGGCGCGGCGTTGGAGGCGTTCGCCATGGACGCCGAGCTGCTGGCGGCCGAGCGCGCCCGCATCCGGGTCCTGCTGGTCGACGACGCCCAACAGCTCGACCCGCAGGCGGCCCGGCTGGTCCGCGTGCTGGCGGCCGGGGCCGACGCGGCGCTGATCGCCGGGGACCCCAACCAGGCGGTGTTCGGCTTCCGCGGCGGCGAATCCGCGAGCCTGCTCGACGACGCGGGCCCGCAAACCTCGTCGGTGACGCTGACGGTGTCGCATCGCTGCGCGCCGGCGGTGGCGCGCGCCGTCAGTGGCATCGCGGGCCGGCTGCCCGGCAGCGGCGCCGGCCGGCGGATCGAGGGCACCGGCACCGAGGACGGCTCCGTGACGGTCCGCCTGGCCGCGTCCGAGCACGCCGAGGCGTCGCTGATCGCCGACACGCTGCGCCGCGCGCACCTGCTCGACGGCGTGCCGTGGTCGCAGATGGCGGTCGTCGTGCGGTCGGTGCCGCGCGCCGGCGCCCGGCTGCCGCGGGCACTGGCAGCCGCCGGGGTGCCGGTGGCCGCGCCCGCGGTCGGGGCCGCCGTGTCCGAGGAGCCGGCGGTCCGGGCGTTGCTGACGGTCCTGCTCGCCACCTCCGACGGGCTCGACGGCGAGCGGGCGCTGGCCCTGGTGACCGGCCCGCTCGGCCGCGTCGACCCGGTGACGCTGCGCCAACTGCGCCGCGCCCTGCAGCGCGCCCACCCCGGGCCGGCGGACTTTCCCGAACTGCTGGCCGAGGCGCTGTCCGGCGCCGCCGGGTGCCCGCCGGCGCCGCAGTTCCGCCCGCTGCAGCGGGTCCGCGCCGTGCTCGACGCCGCCGCGAAGTCCCACCGCGCGGGCCAGGATCCGCGCTACGTCCTGTGGGCGGCGTGGCAGCGGTCCGGCCTGCAGCGCCGCTGGCTGGCGGCGGCCGAGCGCGGCGGCCCCGGCGGCGCGCAGGCGACCCGTGACCTCGCGTCGGTCACGCGACTGTTCGACATCACCGACGACTACGTGTCGCGGACCGCGGGCGCGTCGCTGCGCGGGTTCGTCGAGCACGTCAGCGCGCTGCAGCTGCCGGGTGCCACCGCCGAGCCGGTCGCACCGGCCGAGCAGGTCGCCGTGCTCAGCGCGCACGCCGCGCTCGGCCACGAGTGGGTCGTCGTGGTCGTCGCCGGCCTGCAGGACGGATTGTGGCCCAACACCGTTCCGCGCGGTGGGGTGCTGGCCACGCAGCGGCTGCTGGACGCGCTCGACGGCGTGGCCGAGCAGGCGTCGGTGCGGGCGCCGCTGCTGGCCGAGGAGCGCCGGCTGCTAATTGCGGCGCTGGGCCGCGCCCGGCGCCGCGTGCTGGTGACGGCCGTGGACAGCGACGCGGGCGGGGCGGGGGACGAGGCCGCGCTGCCGTCGCCGTTCTTCTCCGAGATCGCCCAGTGGGCCGCTGACGGCGGCGATCTCGCCGCGGCGCAACCCGTCGCCGCGCCGCGGGTGTTGTCCGCCGCGGCGTTGGTGGGCCGGCTGCGCGGCGTGGTCTGCGCCCCCGACGGCGCGGTCGACGACGCGGCCCGGGGTTGCGCGGCGGCGCAGTTGGCGCGCCTGGCCGCCGCCGGGGTGCCGGGCGCCGACCCGTCGAGCTGGCACGGCCTGACCCCGCTCAGCACCGGCGCGCCGTTGCGCGGCGCCGCGGATGCGGTGACGCTGACGCCGTCGTCCCTGCAGACCCTCAGCGACTGCCCCCTGCGCTGGCTCGCCGAACGGCATGGCGGGACGAACCCGCGCGACCTGCGTTCGACGATCGGCTCGGTGGTGCACGCGTTGGTCGCCGAGCCGTACCGCGGCGAGCCCGAGCTGCTCGCCGCCCTCGAGCGCGCCTGGCAGCACCTGCCCTTCGACGCGCAGTGGCACTCGGCCAACGAGCTGGCCCGGCACCGGGCGATGCTCGAGGCGTTCGTCGAGTGGCGGGCGCAGACCCGCGGCGCGCTGACCGAGGTGGGCGTCGAGGTCGACATCGACGGGACCCTGGGCGCGCCGCGCGCGGACGGCGGCGAGGTGCGGCTGCGCGGCCGGGTCGACCGGCTGGAGCGCGACGCCGCGGGCCGGCTGGTGATCGTCGACATCAAGACGGGCAAGACGCCGGTCAGCAAGGACGACGCCCAGCAGCACGCCCAGTTGGCGATGTACCAGCTGGCGGTGGCCGAGGGCATGGTCGCCGCCGACCCCGACGCCGTCGAACCCGGCGGCGCCCGGCTCGTGTACGTCGGCAAGACGGGCGCCGCCGGGGCGACGGAACGCGAGCAGGACCCGCTCACCCCCGCGGGCGTCGCGCAGTGGCGCGACGCCGTGCGGCACGCGGCCGACGCGGCGACCGGCCCGCGGTTCGTCGCGCGGCGCAACGACGGTTGCGCGCACTGCCCCGTCCGCCCGGCCTGCCCCGCCCACGCCGACGGGGCGGCATCGTGAGCGCCCGCTACAGCCCGGCAGAACTGGCCGGCGCCCTCGGGCTGTTCCCGCCCACCGACGAACAGGCCGCCGTGATCGCCGCGCCGCCGGGGCCGCTGGTCGTCATCGCCGGCGCCGGGGCCGGCAAGACCGAGACCATGGCCGCGCGGGTGGTGTGGCTGGTCGCCAACGGATACGCCGACCCGGGCCAGGTGCTGGGCCTGACGTTCACCCGCAAGGCCGCCGGGCAGCTGCTGCGCCGGGTCCGCTCGCGGCTGGGGCGGCTGGCCGGCGTCGGCCTGGGCGCCGGCGGGGCCCCGGCGTTCGAGACCGACGCCGCGCCGACGGTCAGCACCTACCACGCGTTCGCCGGCTCGCTGCTGCGCGACTACGGGCTGCTGCTGCCCGCCGAACCCGACACCCGGCTGCTCGGCGAGACCGAGCTGTGGCAGCTGGCGTTCGACGTGGTGACCGGCTACCGCGGTGAGCTGCACCTCGACAAGACCCCGGCCGCGGTCACCGCGATGGTCCTGCGGCTGTGGGGCGCGCTGGCCGAGCACCTGGTGGACACCGCCCAGCTGCGGGACACCCACGTGGAGCCGGAGCGGCTCGTGCACGCCCTGCCGGCCGGCCCCTACCAGCGCGACCGCGGGCCCAGCCAATGGCTGTTGCGGCTCGCCGCGGCCCAGGCCGAGCGCACCGAGCTGGTGCCGCTGCTTGACGCGCTGGCGCAGCGGATGCGCGCCGCGAAGGTGATGGACTTCGGGGCGCAGATGGCCTCCGCGGCACGGCTCGCGGCGGCCTTCCCGCAGGTCGGTGACGACCTGCGGGCCCGCTATCGGGTGGTGCTGCTCGACGAGTACCAGGACACCGGGCACGCGCAGCGCGTCGCGTTGTCCGCGCTGTTCGGCGGCGGCGTCGACGACGGGTTGGCGCTCACGGCCGTGGGCGACCCGATCCAGTCGATCTACGGCTGGCGTGGTGCGTCGGCCACCAACCTACCGCGGTTCAGCACCGACTTTCCCCGCTCCGACGGCACGCCCGCGCCGGTCCTGGAATTGCGGACCAGCTGGCGCAACCCGCCGACCACCCTGCAGGTGGCGAACGCGGTCTCGGCCGAGGCGCGCAGCCGCTCGGTCGCCGTGCACGCGTTGCGCCCACGCCCGGACGCCCCGCCGGGCACCGTGCTGGCCGCGCTGCTGCCGGACGTCCAGGCCGAGCGGGACTGGATCGCCGACCAGCTCGACGCCCACTACGCGCGGGCCCGCGCCGACGGCGTCAGCCCGCCGACGGCCGCGGTGTTGGTGCGGCGCAACGCCGACGCCGCGCCCATCGCCGACGCCCTGCGGGCCCGCGGGGTGCCGGTCGAGGTCGTCGGGCTGGCCGGGCTGCTGTGGGTCCCGGAGGTCGCGGAGCTGGTCGCCATGCTGCGCCTGGTGGCCGACCCGACGGCGGGGGCGGCCGCGATGCGGGTGCTCACCGGCCCCCGCTGGCGTCTGGGGGCCGCCGACCTGGCCGCCCTGTGGCGGCGCGCGGTGACGCTGAGCGGCGGTGCCGGGGCGCCCGCGCCCGGCTCGCCCGAGTCGATCGCAAGGGCGGCCGGCCCGGACGCCGACGCGGCGTGCCTGGCCGACGCGATCGCCGACCCCGGGCCGCCCGAGGGGTATTCGGCCACGGGTCGCCGGCGCATCACCGCGCTGGCCGCGGAGCTGAGCGCGCTGCGCGGCCACCTCGGACACCCCCTGCCCGACCTGGTCGCCGAGGTGCGGCGAACGCTGGGCCTCGACTGCGAGGTCCGCGCGGCGGCCGGGGCGGCGGGCTGGGCCGGCACCGAGCACCTCGACGCCTTCGCCGACGTGGTCGCCGGCTACGCCGAGCGGGCCGGCGCCGCGGGGCGGGTCACCGACCCGCCGGCGGCGGCGTCGGTGGCGGGGCTGCTCGCCTACCTCGACGCGGCCGAGACCGTCGAGAACGGGCTGGCGCCGGCGCCCGTGGCGGTGGCGCGCGACCGCGTCCAAATCCTTACCGTGCACTCCGCGAAGGGCCTGGAGTGGCAGGTGGTGGCGGTCGCGCACCTCTCGGGCGGGGTGTTCCCGTCGACGGCCTCGCGCAGCACCTGGTTGACCGACGCCGCCGAGTTGCCGCCGCTGCTGCGCGGGGACCGCGCGTCCACCGGCGCGCTGGGCATCCCGGTGCTCGACACGTCCGCCGTCACCAATCGAAAGCAGCTGTCGGACACGATCTCCGAGCACCGCCGCCAGCTCGAACAGCGGCGCGTCGACGAGGAGCGCCGCCTGCTCTACGTCGCGATCACCCGGGCCGAAGACACCCTGCTGGTGTCGGGCCATCACTGGGGCGCCACCGGCATCAAGCCGCGCGGGCCCTCGGAGTTCCTGTGCGAGGTCAAGGACGTCATCGACCGCTCGGCCGCCGCCGGCGCGCCGTGCGGCGAGGTGGCGCACTGGGCGCCCGCCCCGGCCGACGGCGAGGCGAACCCATTGCGCGACAACGCCGTCGAGGCGCACTGGCCGGTCGACCCGCTGGGTGCGCGCCGCGACGCGGTCGAGCGCGGCGCGGCCCTGGTGGCCGCGGCGATGGCGGCCGGGGACGGCGCGGTCGCCGGCGTCGGGGCGGGGGACGCCGACGCCGAGGGGTGGGCGGCCGACGTCGACGCGCTGCTGGCCGACAAGGCGCGGCTGGCCGCCCCCGCGCCCCGCGCCCTGCCGGGTCAACTGTCGGTCAGCGGCCTGGTGGACCTGGCGCGCGATCCGCAGGCCGCGGCGCAACGTCTGATGCACCGCCTGCCGTCGCGGCCGGATCCGCACGCGTTGCTGGGCAACGCCTTTCACGCGTGGGTGCAGAAGTTCTACGGCGCCGAGTGGCTGTTCGACCTCGGTGACCTACCGGGCGCCGCCGACGCCGACGTCGGGGATCCGCACGAGTTGGCCGCCCTGCAGGCGGCCTTCACCGAATCGCCGTGGGCGGCGCGCACACCCGTTGCCGTCGAGGTGCCGTTCGAAATGCCAATCGGCGACACCTTGGTGCGCGGCCGCATCGACGCGGTGTTCGCCGACCCCGACGGCGGGGCCACGGTCGTGGACTGGAAGACGGGCGAACCGCCCCGCGGCCCGGACGCGCTTCGGCAGGCCGCCGTCCAGCTCGCGGTGTACCGCCTGGCGTGGGCCGCGCTGGCCGGCGTTCCCGGGGCGTCGGTGCGCACGGCGTTTCACTACGTGCGCGCCCGCACCACGATCCGCGCCGACGATCTGCCCAGCCCCGCGGAGCTGGCCGGGCTGCTCGGCGCCGGCGCCGCCGACGCGTGACCCGCCCGTCGGGCGGGGACCGTGGTTACATGGACTCGTGCCTGTCACATGCGCTGAGGTGAAGCCGACGACGGACCGCTGTGCGCCACGGTAGGTTACGCACGCTGCGTGGGCTGAACGAGAGCCTGACGGCCCAGCGCGGCCACCAACTGGTCGGCGTCCTGCGCATTCCCGAGGATCACGGGAGCCCCATCCGGGTGATCGTGCGCCGCGTGGCCATCGCGCTGGTGGTGCTGTTCGGCGCGGCGCTCATCGTCTATGCGGACCGCGCCGGCTACCGCGACGTGCGCAACGCGCCGCTGACGTTCCTGGACTGCCTGTATTTCTCCGCGGTCTCGCTGTCGACCACCGGCTACGGCGACATCACCCCCTACACCGAGACCGCCCGGCTGGTGCACACGTTGATCTTCACCGCGCTGCGCATCGCGTTCCTGGCCGTCCTGGTCGGCACGACGCTCGAGGTGCTCTCCGAGCGCTCCCGGCAAGGGTGGAAGATTCAGCGTTGGAGGAGCAGAGTGCGCAACCACACCATCGTCATCGGCTACGGCACCAAGGGGAAGACGGCTGTCACCGCCATCCTCGGGGACGAGGCCGCCCAGGGCGACGTCGTGGTCGTCGACACCGATCGCGGCACGCTGGAGGGCGCGGCGAACGCGGGCCTGGTGACCGTGCACGGCGACGCCACCAAGGCCGACGTCCTGCGCCTGGCCGGGGCGCAGCACGCGGCGTCCATCATCGTGGCGACCAGCCGCGACGACACCGCGGTGCTGGTGACGTTGACGGCGCGCGAGCTAGCGCCCACCGCCAAGATCGTGGCGTCCATCCGGGAAGCCGAGAACCAGCACCTGCTGCAGCAGTCGGGGGCGGATTCGGTGGTGGTCTCCTCCGCCACCGCCGGCCGGCTGCTGGGGCTCGCCACCACCACGCCCAGCGTCGTGGAGATGATCGAAGACCTGCTGACCCCGGATGTCGGCCTGGCCATCGCCGAGCGGGAGGTCGAGCAGACCGAGGTCGGCGGCTCACCGCGGCACCTGCGGGACATCGTGCTCGGGGTGGTGCGCGACGGCCGGCTGCTGCGCATCGGCGCGCCCGAGGTGGACGCCGTGGAGGCCACCGACCGGTTGCTGTACCTGCGGAACGCGGGGCACTAGTGGATTTTCAGCTGAGCAGCGTGCCGTTGCTGTCTCGCGTCGGCGCCGACCGGGCCGACCAGCTGCGCACCGACGTCGAGGCCGCGGCCGCGGGGTGGGCGGACGCGGCGCTGCTGCGGGTGGACGGCCGCAGCCAGGTGCTGGTCGCCGACGGCGGGGTGGTGCTGGGGCGGGCGACGGAGCTGGCCGACAAGCCGCCGGCCGAGGCGGTGTTCCTGGGCCGGCTGGAGGACGGTCGCCACGTCTGGGCCGTGCGCGGGGCGCTGCAGGCCCCGGAGGACCAGGGGGTGCGCGCCGAGGTGGTCAACCTGCGCGGCCTCGGCCCGGTGTTCGACGACACCAGCAGTCAGCTGGTGTCGACGGCCGTTGCGCTGCTCAATTGGCACGACAGGGCGCGCTTCAGCGCGGTCGACGGCTCGCCGACGCGGCCGGCGCGGGCGGGCTGGGCGCGGGTCAACCCGGTGACCGGCCAAGAGGAATACCCGCGCATCGACCCCGCGGTGATCTGCCTGGTCCACGATGGCGGCGACCGGGCGGTGCTGGCCCGTCAGACGGTGTGGCCGGAGCGGATGTTCTCGTTGCTCGCCGGGTTCGTCGAAGCCGGGGAGTCCTTCGAGGTGTGCGTCGCGCGGGAGATCCACGAGGAGATCGGCCTGACGGTGCGCGACGTGCGGTACCTGGGCAGCCAGCCGTGGCCGTTCCCGCGGTCGCTCATGGTCGGCTTCCACGCGGTGGCCGACCCCACCGAAGAGTTCGCTTTCAACGACGGCGAGATCGCCGAGGCGGCGTGGTTCACCCGCGACGAGGTCCGTGCGGCGCTGGCGCAGGGCGACTGGTCCAGCTCGTCGGATTCGAAACTGCTTCTGCCCGGGTCGATTTCGATTGCCCGCGTGATCATCGAATCGTGGGCGGCGATCGGCTGAGGGCTACTTGACGCGCTCGGTGATGGTCTGCAACACCCGGTGGGCGATCTGGTCGGTCGGCTCGATGCCCAGTACCCCGACGGAGGCCAGCACGGTGTTCTTCGCCCGGTACATGTGACTCCAGCCCTCCGAGGAGAGCTGCAGGGTTGACGGGTCGGGCTTGCTGAGGGTGAACTCGTAGGCCTTGTCATGCAGGGAGGCGCACTGTCCCAGCGTCGATTGCAGCTGAGTCAGCGCGTCGCGCGCCGCGTCGGCGTCGCGGTACAGCGCGACCGCGTGGGTGACCTCGTTGATCGGGGCGATGCCGCCCGGCCGCAGGTCGTCGGTGGTGCCGCTGTAGGCGACGGCGCGGAACTCCTTCCACCCGGCGGTGAACGTGAGGTCGCTGCTGCCGACCGCCCGGCAGGGGCCGGGGGCGTTCAGATTGCCGGGCACCGGGTGGTGCCGGTCGGCGTACGAATACGGTTGCAGGCCTTCGAAGTTGGCGATGTGCCGGACGTCGTCGAGGCTGACGATCAGCGACTCGGCGTAGGCGTGCTCGGGCGGCTCGACCCGCAGGTCGATCGGCGGATCCGCGCACGCCGACGCCAGGGCCACCAGGCCGCAAACCACGGCGGTGGCCAGCGTCCTGGCGAGGCGGGAGAGACCGAGCAGAAAGGGAAGGGGTGTCGGCGCGACGCGATCCGGCCGGAGACTCGACGCCATGGTCAGTATCGTACGGCCGTCGCGCCCGGGCGCCGCAGCGCTCAGGCGCCCGCTTCGGCCAGCTTCGCCTTCACCTGCGCCGCGCTCGGGTTGGTCAAGGTCGACCCGTCGGCGAACTTGACCGTCGGCACGGTCTTGTTGCCGCCGTTGACCGACCCGACGAACTCCGCGGCCGCCGGGTCGTGCTCGATGTCCACGGCCTCGTAGGCGATGCCGTTGGACTTGAGCACCGTCATCAAGCGGTGGCAGTAACCGCACCAGGACGTGGTGTAGACGGTGAGCGGGGCTGTGGTCATAGTTCGTTAACGTAGCCCGACGACGCAGTGTTCCGCGCAGCGGGATGCGCAGGAGTCGGGCGGTGTGGTGGGCCCGACGACGCAGTGTTCCGCGCAGCGGGATGCGCAGGAGTCGGGCGGTGTGGTGGGCCCGGCGACGCAGTGTTCCGCGCAGTGGGATGCGCAGGAGTCGGGCGGTGTGGTGGGCCCGGCGGCGCAGTGTTCCGCGCAGTGGGATGCGCAGGAGTCGGGCGCCGGCGCGGCAACTCGCCGGGCGACACGCGGAGCCACGCGGCCGGCCAGCACGCGGTGCCGACCGTTTGTCGGTCGCGGCTGCCAGTATGGGAGGCCGATATGGACGCCATGCCGACGGTCGTTGACCCGCTCACCGCCGCCCTCGATGAGGAGCAGCGCGAAGCCGTGCTGGCGCCGCGCGGCCCGGTGTGTGTGCTCGCGGGCGCCGGCACGGGCAAGACGCGCACCATCACCCACCGGATCGCCCAGTTGGTCGCCGGTGGCCATGTGGCCGCCGGGCAGGTCCTGGCGGTCACGTTCACCCAGCGCGCGGCGGGGGAGATGCGCGCGCGGCTGCGCGCGCTCGACGCCACCGCCGGCACCGGCGTCGGTGCGGTGCAGGCCCTCACTTTCCACGCGGCCGCGCGTCGGCAGCTGCGGTACTTCTGGCCGCGGGTGGTCGGCGACACCGGCTGGCAGCTGCTGGACAGCAAGTACGCCGTCGTCGCCCGCGCGGCCAGCCGCAGCCGGATCAACGCCAGCACGGACGACATCCGGGACCTGGCCGGCGAGATCGAATGGGCCAAGGCGTCGCTCGTCGGGCCGGAGGAGTACCCGGCCGCCGTGGCCGCCGAGGGCCGCGACACCCCGCTGGACGCCGCCCGCGTCGCGACGGTCTACGCCGCCTACGAGGCGCTCAAAGCCCGCGATGACGACGTCACGCTGCTCGACTTCGACGACCTGCTGCTGCACACCGCCGCCGCGATCGAAAACGACGCCGCCGTCGCCGACGAGTTCCGCGACCGCTACCGCTGCTTCGTCGTCGACGAGTATCAGGACGTCACCCCGCTGCAGCAGCGGGTGCTCACGGCGTGGCTGGGCGACCGCGACGACCTGACCGTCGTCGGCGACGCCAACCAGACCATCTATTCGTTCACCGGCGCGACGCCGCGGTTCCTGCTCGACTTCTCGCGGCGTTACCCCGACGCCAGCGTGGTGCGCCTCGAGCGGGACTACCGCTCGACCCCGCAGGTGGTGTCGCTGGCCAACCAGGTGATCGCCGCGGCTCGCGGCCGGGTGGCCGGCAGCAAGCTGCACCTGCTCGGCCAGCGGCCACCGGGTCCCGCGCCGGCGTTTCGCGAGCATCCCGACGAGCCGGCCGAGGCCGCCGCCGTCTCGGCCGAGATCGCCCGGCTCATCGAGTCCGGCACTCCGGCGTCGGAGATCGCCGTGCTCTACCGCGTCAACGCGCAGTCGGAGATCTACGAGGAGGCGCTGACCGAGGCGGGCATCGCCTATCAGGTGCGCGGCGGCGAGGGCTTCTTCACCCGCCAGGAGATCAAGCAGGCGTTGCTGGCGTTGCAGCGCGCGGCGGAGCGGGGCGCCGAGGGCCCGTTACCCGAGGTGGTGCGCGCCGTCCTCGAGCCGCTGGGTCTGACGGCCGAGGAGCCCGACGGCACCCGCGCGCGGGAGCGTTGGGAGGCGTTGTCCGCGCTGGCGGAGCTGGTCGACGTCGAGGTGGCGCAGCGTCCGCAGCTCGACCTGCCCGGGCTGCTCACCGAGTTGCGGCTGCGCGCCGACGCGCGTCACCCACCGGTGGTCCAGGGCGTCACGCTGGCGTCGCTGCACGCCGCGAAGGGGCTCGAGTGGGACGCGGTGTTCCTGGTCGGGCTGGCCGACGGCACGCTGCCCATCTCGCACGCGCTTTCGCACGGCCCGGAGAGCGAGGCGGTCGAGGAGGAGCGCCGCCTGCTCTACGTGGGGATCACCCGTGCGCGGGTGCATCTGTCGCTGAGCTGGGCGCTGTCGCGCACCCCGGGCGGGCGGCAGAGCCGCAAGCCGTCGCGGTTCCTCAACGGCATCGCCCCGCAGACCCGCGCCGACGCGATGCCCCCCAAGGCGCGGCGCACCCGTGGGGCCGCGACCCGGTGCCGGATTTGCAACCGGGAGTTGAGCACGCCCGCGGCGGTCATGTTGCGGCGATGCGAGACCTGCGCCGGCGACGTCGACGAGGACCTGCTGTTGCGACTCAAGTCGTGGCGAACGGACGTCGCCAAGGAGCAGAAGGTGCCCGCCTACGTCGTCTTCACCGACAACACGCTGATCGCGATCGCCGAGCTGCGGCCCGGCGACGAGGAGGCGCTCATCGCGATCCCGGGCATCGGCGCGCGCAAGCTCGAGCAGTACGGGTCGGACGTGCTGAGCCTGGTGCGGGGACGCTGAGGCCTGCGCCGCAGGTCAGAAAATCGTTTGTGGTTCGCGCGGCCGAGCGTTTACCCTCAGAATCGCAGTCCGGAGAAGGAAGGGAGGTGGCCACGATGCTCGTCGACGTATTCGGTGTAGGCATGGTCGGCGCGGCGCTGTCCGCGGGTACCTCCCGTTCGGCCGCCCGAAAGGCCGCCGCCTGGGCGGCCGGTGCCAAGCATCGCGCCGCCGCGACCGACGCGTCCGTGGATCGGGGTCACCGCTAGACCCCCGTCTTCCCCCGAAATGGCCACGGACCCGAAAGTCAAGGATCCGTGGCCATCTTTGTCGGGACTGCATCCCCGCCCACACCTGGTCCGGATCACCACGAAGCCCCGATCAGGAAGCAGGTGAGCAGGACATGTCGGCATCGCCGGTCCCCAGACAGCCGTCGCTGGAATTGCCTTGTCACGCAGGCGATCCGGACCTTTGGTTCGCCGAGGCCCCCACGGACCTGGAGCGGGCCAAGACGCTGTGTGCGCGCTGCCCGGTGCGCCGGCAATGCCTGGCGGAGGCGCTGGAACGCGCCGAGCCGTGGGGGGTGTGGGGCGGTGAGATCTTCGAGCGCGGCGCCATCCTGAGCTACAAACGGCCCCGCGGGCGTCCCCGCAAGGACCGGGGCGCCGACGAGGTCGCCGCCTAGCTAGCGGCTGCCCGACTCCGTCGAACTGGGCAGCGGCTCGGCGAAGCCGGGGATCAGCTCCTCGGAGAGCGCCCTGATCGGCACGTGCGCGTCGAGCTGGCACAGGATCGCGGCCACCGACATGATCACCCGCATCGGGATGGCCAGCTTCGGCGGCAAATCCATCTGCCGGGCGGTCCTGATCTGCGACACCGACCGGTCCACCTCGACGCTGGTCATCTTCTGCAACCACTTGCGGTTGTAGTGGAAGACGTCGACCTCGATGGGTTCAACGTAGGCGCGCAGCATCTCGTCGATGTCGCGCTCGGAGACCTGCCGCCCCTTCTGGATGAACCCGACCTTCTCCATCGTCGGCAGCAATACCGCGTAGTTCTTGTCGAGGGCCGACCGCATGATGACCCCGAGTTCGACGGGGAAGCCGTCGGGCAGCGGAGCCACGGCACCGAAGTCGATGACGCCGATCCGCTCGTCGGGCAGCAGCATGAAGTTTCCGGGGTGGGCGTCGCCGTGCATCATGCCCACCCGCCGCGGCGCGTCGAAGGTGAGTTCCAGCAGGCGGGTGCCGATCAGGTCGCGCTGTTCGGTGGTGCCGTGGCGGATGATCTCGGCCATCGGGATGCCCTGGATCCACTCCTGCACCACCACCTTGGGGGCGCTGGCGACGATGCGTGGCACCGCGAAGTGCGGGTGGTCGGCGTAGGCCTTGGCGAACGCGCGCTGATTGTCGGCCTCCAGCCGGTAGTCGAGCTCCATCTCGGTGCGCTGGATCAGCTCGTCGACCACGCCCTGGACGTCGGCGCCGGGGGAGAGCTGCTTGAGCACCCCGACCATGCGCTGCATGGTCTTGAGGTCGGCGCGCAGCGCCTCGTCGGCGCCCGGGTACTGGATCTTGACGGCCACCTCGCGGCCGTCGGACCATACCGCCTTGTGCACCTGCCCGATGCTCGCCGAGGCGACGGGCTTGTCGTCGAACGAACGAAACCGTTCCCGCCACTTGGTGCCCAGTTGACCGTCGAGCACCCGGTGCACCTTGTTGGCGGGCAGCGGCGGGGCGTCCTTCTGCAGCTTGGTCAGCGCCTCGCGGTAGGGCTCGCCGTACTCCTCGGGGATGGCCGCTTCCATCACCGACAGCGCCTGGCCGACCTTCATCGCCCCGCCCTTGAGCTCGCCGAGGACGGTGAACAGCTGGTTGGCGGCCTTCTCCAGCAGCTCGGCCTGGACCTCGTCCCTGGACTTGCCGGTCAGCCGCTTGCCGAAGCCGAGCGCCGCCCGGCCGGCGAATCCGACCGGGATGCTGGCCAGCTTCGCGTTGCGCGCAGCGCGGCCACGCTTGATGTCTGCCACGTCTCCCATCATCCACGACGGTCGGGGGGCCGCGCTGTCGATCCGGTAACACCCGCTGGCGCCCACCTCGGCATCGGCGCTGCCCGTGTGCCGAACGGCACAGTCGGTGGGTGCCGGTGCGCCCGGCCGGGCTGGCGTCAACACGCGCACAGGGGATGCCGCGCCCAGTGCCGGGTGACGATGGTCCCGGCCGCCACGTCGAATTCCAGTGTGGCGTTGAGGGTCTGGGGCGGCTGCGGATCCGGGACGGCCTGTCGGCCGCGCACGGCCGCGATCACCCGGTTCACCTGGCCGAGCGCGAGCGCCGCCGTGGCCAGCACGGTGGCCCGGTCAGCCACCCCGACGGTCTCGCGCAGCTGGGCGCAGATCGCGGGCCACGCCTCGTCGCGGTCCTTGCGGTGCAAGTCGGCGCAGGTCAGGCAGCTGGTGACCCCCGGGATCACCAGCGGCCCCACCAGCCCGGTGCCGTCGCGCACCCGCACCGGCAGGTGCGCGACGCCCTGGCTGTGCAGGTCGCGCACCAGGCGGGGATCGGCGACCAGGTAGTCCGCCAGCACCACCAGGTCGGTGTCGGCGGCCGAGACGCCGGCGTGCGGTTGGCTGCTGTGCGCCAGGCGGGCGCCCGAGCAGCGCAGCGCCTCCACCAGCAGCTCGGACAGCGGCCCGCGGCCGTGCACCCGCACCGACGGCGCCCGCCCGGGCGTGGGCCCGCTTTCGGTGGCGACGCCCGCGCCGACGAGCTGGGCGACCAGCTGGGTCAGGCCGTCGGCGTCGCGCAGGCCGCGCTCGCGCGCCCGTCGCTGCAGTTCGCCCAACGGGGTGGGGGAGGACATAGAGCGCAGCAGGCCCGCCAGTTCGGCGGCGGCCAGGCCGCCGGGCGGCCGGACCAGCACCGCGCGGCGCGGGTCCCAGCCGACCTGGACGGCGCCGTCGGGGCGCAGCAGGACGGGCAGCGCGGGGTCCAGCGCGTAGGAGGCGACGGCCGAGGGCATCGCCGCAGGGTGCCACGGCGACGGCGACCGGCACGTTCAGTTGTCCACAGGGTCGCGTCGTCGCAGGTCGTTCGGTGTCGCCCCGCGGGCACCGGCGCGGCGAGCGAGCCTAACCCGTCAGGGCCGGGCGGCCGGCGGGGTGAAACGCCTGATCAAGCAGGGTGAACTCCCCATCAAGGCGTGCGACGACACCCTCCGGGCCGACA
>NZ_LZKC01000401.1:0-539 GCF_001672685.1 Mycobacterium sp. E2462 | reverse complement strand
CCTCGTCGCCGACCTTGGTCATGTGGCTGGCGATCTGCCGGGCGCGCACCGCGTAATCCGGCGCCAGCACCCGGCGCAGGTCGGCGGTGAGGGTTTTCCGGGTCGTCGCCGAAAAGCGCCGCGTCGTCCCGACTTTCAAGCGTTTGAGCTGCGCTCCCCAAATGGTCTGGTTGGCGTCCATGGACAGGATCACGGTGGGAACGCCCGCGCGCATGCTGGCGGCCGTGGTGCCTGAACCGCCGTGGTGGACGACCGCGCGGCAGACCGGGAAGATCGCCGCGTAATTGACCGCTCCCACCACCTTCACGTGCTCGAAAGACGGCGCACTGCTGAAATCGCTGTAGCCGGCGCAGATCAACGCCCGCTCCCCCAGCTCGGCGCACGCGGCGCCGATCATTTCCACCGTCGCGGCCGGGGATGCCACGGGCATGCTGCCGAATCCGAAACAGATCGGCGGGGTACCGGCGGCAATCCACGACGCGACCTCGTCATCGGCGCCGGTGGCCAGCTGCATCGTCAACGTGCCGACGAACGGTCGC
>NZ_LZKC01000400.1:0-8345 GCF_001672685.1 Mycobacterium sp. E2462 | reverse complement strand
CGGGACCTGCTCTACCGGCCCAAGGATGTGCTCGACGCGGGCGGCCGGATCTCGTTGGGCACCGATTGGCCGGCGGCGGCGGTCCCCATGGCGGGGTGGCGGCCGGCGGCGGCGGGGTATGCGACCCGATGCAGATCACCGTGCAGCCGGGCATCCGGCCCGGGGCCTGCTGCGGCGCCGGCGCCATCCAGGGGAACAGCGGGGGCGGCCCGCTGACCTGCGGGTTGCTCAGGTCGATCAGCGGCGTGCGCGCCAGCGGATCGTCGGAGGGCAGGCCGTTGATGTTCATCGGCAGGTTGGGCCCGAGCCCCTCGGGGTGCTCGAGATGCGCGTCGCCGAGCGGAGGCGGCGGGCCGGTCATCGGCGGCAGATCGACCGGGACGACGCCCGTCGCGTACGCCGACGCCCAACCCAGCACGTTCTGCGCGTAGGGCAGCGAGTTGTTGTAGCGCAGGATCGCGGTCATCACCTGGGACGGGTCGCGCAGGTTCAACCCGCCGCTGCACAGGTACCGGGCGGCCGCCAGGGTGGCGTCGAACAGGTTCTGCGGGTCCGCGACGCCGTCGCCCTTGCCGTCGGAGGCGTAGCGCGCCCAGGTGCCGGGCAGGAACTGCATCGGTCCCATCGCCCGGGCGTAGGTGACGCGGCTGCCGGCGCCGCTGCTCGCAACGATCACCTCGTTGCCGGGCAGGGTGCCGTCCAGGGCGGGCCCGTAGATCGGCACCACTGCGGTGCCGCGCGCGTCCACCGCGCCGCCGCCCGCGTGGCCCGATTCGATGCGCCCGATACCGGCCAGCAAATTCCAGCTGACGCCGCAAGCCGGGGCGGCCACGGCCATCTTCTGCTCGGCGTTGCGGTACGCCGCGAGCGCGATGCTCGGAATGCCAAGCGCGCCAGGCGCGTTGACGATCATCGCCGGCGGCGGGGCGGAGAGGGCGGGTTCGGCGACGTGAAAAGCCGTCGGCGAGCGGTCAATTGCGACGACCGTCGGCCCGGACAGGTCGGGAACCGTCGGCGACACCGCGGCCACCGGGGTGATCGAGGCGTGCACCGGCGGCAGCCGCTGCGGTAACGAAGGTGCCGCGCCGCTGACCGCCCCCGCGAAAATCAATGGCGTGAGAATTGCGACGCCGAATGCCGGCGAACGCGTAACACGAAGTGCCCGTTGCCGCTCCGTCGCGGCGGCCGGGCTGACACCCCGGCTTCCCCCAATGCGCACTCGACCGTCCTAGGTGTGTGAGCTGCGTTCACCGTTTGCGGAGCTCGGTGAACCAGATCACCATACATAACTCTTGTGACGCGAGTGGCGCAATGGCCGAACTGCTTCTCAGCCCGATTTCTTAGTTGTCTTAATCGCCGCTTGGCCGTCGCGGACGGTGTCCGAATCGGCGGTTTCCGGGCTCAGCTCGGTGAGCAAAGTCCGCAGGTCATCGAGCTCGTGGCGCAGGTATTCGCGCGTCACCACCTCGCCAACGGCCAGGCGCAGCGAGGCCAATTCGCGGGCCAGAAACTCGGTGTCCGCTTTGGTCTGTGCGGCCCGGCGGCGGTCCTCCTCCAACGCCACCCGGTCGCGATTCTCCTGCCGATTCTGGGCCAGCAGGATTAGCGGGGCGGCGTAGGCGGCCTGGGTGGAGAAGGCGAGATTCAGCAGGATGAACGGGTAGGGGTCGAAGCGGGCGGCGACGGCGAAGAGGTTGATCGCGATCCACACCACCACCACGATCGTCTGCAGCAGCAGGTACCGGCCGGTGCCGAAGAACCGGGCGATCGACTCGGTGAACTGCCCCACCGTCTCGGGGTCCAGGCGCGGCGAGAACCGGCGCGACGTCCGCGGGGTGTACAACCCTCGCGGCGCCGTGGACTTGCTCACGCGGATTCCCCCACACCCTCGTGCCGGCCGGCGGCGTCTAGTTCCTGCATGTCGACCCGCCAGTCGTGCGGTAGCAGGTGGTCGAGCAGGTCGTCCACCGTCACCGCGCCCAGCAGGTGATTCTGGTCGTCGACGACGGGCCCGCACACCAGGTTGTAGGCGGCCAGGTAGCGGGTCACCGCGGCCAGCGGGGTCTCCGGCTTGAGGGTCAGCAGCTCGCTGTCGACGATGCCGCCGACCAGGTCGGCCGGCGGCTCGCGCAGTAACCGTTGCAGGTGCACGCAGCCCAGGTAGCGACCGGTCGGGGTGGCGGTCGGCGGGCGCGTCACGAAGACCATGGACGACAGCGCGGTGGACAGGTCGGGGTCGCGGACCCGGGCCAGCGCCTCGGCGACCGAGGTGTCGGGCGTGAGCACCACCGGGTCGGAGGTCATCAGGCCGCCCGCGGTGTCCGGCGAGTGCTTCAGGAGCCGGCGCACCGGGGCCGATTCGTCGGGATCCATCCGCGTCAGCAGCATCTCGGCGTCGGTGGGGTTCAGGACGCCGAGCAGGTCGGCGGCGTCGTCGGGATCCATCTCTTCCAGCACGTCGGCCGAGCGCTCGGTGCCCAGCTGGGACAGCACGTCGGCCTGGTCGAGCTCCGGCAACTCCTGCAGGATGTCGGCCAGCCGGTCGTCGTTGAGCGCCTTGAGCACCTCGTAGCGGCGTTTGGCGGGCAGCCCGCGAATGGCGTCGGCGACGTCGACCGGCTTGCGGCCCTCGAACTGGTCCAACAGCTGCGCCACGCCCTGGCCCGGCATCGCCAACGCCGACGGGGTCAGGCCCTGAACGCTCTGCCAGTCGACCACGTGCACGGGACCGCGCCGCCCGAGCCGGCGGTGCGTGCGCACCGCGACGCGGCTCACCATCCAGTCGCGGGTGCGGGTCTGTTCGATGCCCAGATCGGTGACGACGACGTCGACGCCGGCCAGCTCCGGCAGCTCGGGGTCGTTGACCTTGACCTGGGTGTCGAGCACCTGGCCGATCGCGAGCACCTCACCGGGCCGCTGCACGAAATGCCGCAGCGACACGTTGCCGGTGCTCAACGTCACCGCGTTGGGCTCGATCGACGCGACCCGCAGGATGGGGATGAAGATGCTGCGCCGGGTCGCCAGGTCCACGACCAGACCGAGCACACGCGGCTGCTGCCGGACGATGCTGATGCTGATCACGACGTCGCGGACCCGGCCGACCGATTCGCCGAGCGGTCCCAGCACCAACATGCGCGAGAGCCGGGCGACATAGACCCTGTTGACCGATGCCATGGACAAGAGCCTAGGCAGCCGCGGCCGCGACGGCAGACCCCGCGGTGCGCGCGTCGCGGTTCCGCGGGACCGCCATTACGGCGAATGCAGCATGAACATCACGACGATGATGTTGACCACCAGGGTCGCGACGCTGATGACGATGCCCGCGACGGCCAGGCCGTAGCCGTCTTGCCGGGTCTGCTTGATCTGATTCAGCGCGACCCCGCCCAGCGCGATCGCCGCGAACGAGCCCAGACAGCACAGCACGCCGGTGAACGACACCACCAGCGACGCGATCGCCAGGGCGTTGGTGCCCGACGTGACCTGCGGCCCGTAGGCGCCGAGGTAGTCCGGCGTCGGGTAGTAACCGGCCCCGGGCGGCGTCGGCCCGTAGGCGCCGCCGAACTGCGGGGGGTACGGCGGCGGGAAGCCCGATGACGGCGGCGGGTAGGGCGCCGGATAGGTCGGCGCGGAGTAGTCGGCGGCGTAGCCGGGCGGCGGATACGTCGGCGGCGGATAGTCGCTGACCGGCGGCGGCGTCGGGGGCTGCCAGCCGGGGGCTGCGCCCGGCTGCTCGAACGCCGGCGGGTCGGCCTTACCGTCGTGGGCGCCCTCACCGGGGCCGCCGCCAGGAGCTGTCATGGTGTTCAACCTAGTCCACCGGGCCGCCACGCGCGGCGCCGCGCGGCCGCCGCGCGCCGCGTTTGCGCAGGTGCGGGGCGGTCGACGCGGGTCGCCGAAACCCGGAGGTGAAACGACGGCCCGGGCGGGGGACAATAAGTGGCCATGACTAGTCCTTTCCAGCCCGGGCAGGTTCCCGGCGCGACGCCGGCGGGCTCGGCGGGCCGCCGCCGCGGCGTGCCGGAGTTGCCGACGCCGCCCCGCGGCTGGCCGGTCGGGTCGTACCCCACCTACGCCGAGGCCCAGCGCGCCGTCGACTATCTCTCCGATCAGCAGTTCCCGGTGGAGCAAGTGACCATCGTGGGCGTGGACCTGATGCAGGTGGAGCGGGTGACGGGCCGGTTGACGTGGCCCAAGGTGCTCGGCGGCGGGGTGCTCAGCGGGGCCTGGCTGGGGCTGTTCATCGGGTTGGTGCTGGGCTTCTTCAGCCCCAGCCCCTGGGGCGCGCTGGCCACGGGCCTGGTGGCGGGCGTCTTCTTCGGGTTGATCACCTCCGCGGTGCCGTACTCGATGGCGCGCGGCACCAGGGACTTCAGCTCGACCATGCAGTTGGTGGCCGGCCGCTACGACGTGCTGTGCGACCCGCAGAACGCGGAGAAGGCGCGGGACCTGTTGGCGCGCTTGGCGATCTGACGCGCGAGGGTATGAATCTGTCGAAGCGCCGCCGGCTGGGCGCCGTCGCGGTCGCGGCGCTGGTCGTCGCCGCGGCGTCGGCGTGCTCCGCCGGCGGGGCCATGGTCATCAGCCTCTACACGCCGGCCGCCGACAGCGCGACGTTCACCGCCATCGCCCAGGATTGCAGCCGGCAACTCGGTTATGCCGTCCGCCAGGTCAGCCTGCCGCGAGCCCCCGGCGAGCAGCGGGTGCAGCTGGCCCGCCGCCTGACCGGTCGCGACCGCACCCTGGACGTGATGGCGCTCGACGTGGTGTGGACCGCGGAGTTCGCCGAGGCGGGTTGGGCGCTGCCGCTCTCCGACGACCCCGAGAGACGCGCCGACGGCGACGCCGCGGCCGACACGCTGCCGGGGCCCCTGGCCACCGCGCGCTGGCGAGGCGCGCTGTACGCGGCGCCCGTCATCACCAACACCGAATTACTCTGGTACCGGCCCGATTTGGTGCGCCAGCCGCCGCGGACCTGGGACGGCATGGTCGCCGAGGCTGCCCGGCTGCGGGCCGCCGGGCAGCCCGGGTGGATCGCGGTGCAGGCGAACGAGGGCGAAGGCCTGGTGGTGTGGTTCAACACCCTGCTGGTCAGCGGCGGGGGCCAGGTGCTCTCCGACTACGGCCGCCGCGTCACGCTGACCGACACGCCCGCGCACCGCGCGGCCACCGTCAACGCGCTGCGCATCCTCAAGGCCGTGGCCACCGCCCCCGGGGCCGATCCCTCGATCACCCGGACCGACGAGAGCACGGCGCGGTTGGCCGTCGAGCAGGGCAGGGCCGCGCTGGAAATCAACTGGCCCTTCGTGCTGGCGTCCATGCTGGAGAACGCGGTCAAGGGCGGGGTGCCGTTTCTGCCGCTCAACCGCGACCCCCGGCTGGCTGGCAGCATCAACGACGTCGGCACGTTCGTGCCCACGGACCGGCAGTTCCGCATCGCCTACGAGGCCAGCGAGAAGGTCTTCGGGTTCGCCCCGTTCCCGGGGGTGGCGCCGGGGCGCCCGGCCAAGGTGACCATCGGCGGGGCGAACCTGGCCGTGGCGAGCACCACCCGGCATCGCGCCGAGGCGTTCGAGGCCGTGCGCTGCCTGCGCAACCTGGCCCACCAGAAGTACGTTTCGATCGAGGGCGGGCTGCCGCCGGTGCGCACGTCGCTGTACGCCGATCCGCAGTTCCAGGCGAAATACCCGATGTACACCATCATCCGGCGCCAGCTCACCGACGCCGCGGTGCGCCCGGCGACGCCGGCCTACCAGGCGGTCGCGATCCGGCTCGCCGCGACGCTCAGCCCGATCACCGACATCGACCCGGACCGCACGGCCGACGAGCTCACCGCGCAGGTGCAAAAGGCCATCGACGGCAAGGGGTTATTGCCGTGAAAGCATCGAAAATGCTTGCCCGCCAACGCCTTCGTCCCGAACAGCGCCTGGGCCTGCTGCTGGTGGCGCCCGCGGCGCTGCTGATGCTGGCCGTCACGGCGTATCCGATCGGTTACGCCGTGTGGTTGAGCCTGCAGCGCAACAACCTCGCCGCGCCCCAAGATACCGCCTTCGTGGGCGTGGACAACTACGTGACGATCCTGACCGACCGGTATTGGTGGGTCGCGTTGGCGGTCACGCTCGGGATCACGGCCGTCTCCGTGACGCTGGAGTTCGCGCTCGGGCTCGCGCTGGCGTTGGTCATGCACCGGACCCCGATCGGCAAGGGCCTGGTGCGCACCGCCGTGCTCATTCCCTACGGCATCGTCACCGCGGTGGCGTCGTACAGCTGGTACTACGCGTGGACGCCGGGGATGGGGTACCTGGCCAACCTGTTGCCACGCGGCTCCGCGCTCACCGAAGCGCCTCTGACGCAGCAGATTCCGTCGTTGGGCATCGTCGTCCTGGCCGAGGTGTGGAAGACCACGCCGTTCATGTCGCTGCTGCTGCTGGCCGGACTGGCGCTGGTGCCCGAGGACCTGCTGAAGGCGGCGCAGGTCGACGGGGCGGGGCCGTGGCGACGGCTGACCCGGGTGACGCTGCCGATCATCAAGCCGGCGGTCGTCGTCGCCTTGCTGTTTCGCACGCTGGACGCGTTCCGGATCTTCGACAACATCTACGTGCTCACCAACGGCGCCAACAACACCGCCTCGGTGTCGATGCTGGGCTATGACAACCTGTTCAAGGGGTTCAACGTGGGCCTCGGCTCGGCGATCAGCGTGTTGATCTTCGTGTGCGTCTGCCTCATCGCGCTGCTCTTCATCAAGGTCTTCGGCGCCCGCCAGAACCCGTCGGCCGCCGGGGGTGTCGCCGATGGCCGCTGACGGGGTGCGCGTTCGGCGCGCCACCATCTGGACCGTCGTCGACGCCCTGGTGGTCGCTTACGCGGTCGTTCCGGTGCTGTGGATCCTCAGCCTGTCGCTCAAGCCGACGTCAATGGTCAAGGACGGCAAGCTGATTCCGTCGTCGATCACCCTCGACAACTACCGCGGCATCTTCCGCGGCGAATTCTTCACCTCGGCGCTGCTCAATTCGGTCGGCATCGGGCTGATCACCACCGCGATCGCGGTGCTGCTCGGCGCGATGGCGGCCTATGCAATTGCCCGGCTGGACTTCCCGGGTAAGCGGCTGCTGGTCGGCGCGACGTTGTTGGTCACCATGTTCCCCGCCATCTCGCTGGTGACGCCGCTGTTCAACATCGAACGGTTCGTCGGGTTGTTCGACACCTGGCCGGGCCTGATCCTGCCCTACATCACCTTCGCGCTGCCGCTGGCCGTCTACACGCTGTCGGCGTTCTTCCGCGAAATCCCCTGGGATTTGGAGAAGGCCGCCAAGATGGACGGCGCCACCCCGGCCCAGGCGTTCCGCAGGGTGATCGTCCCGCTGGCGGCGCCGGGGGTGGTGACCGCGGCCATCCTGGTGTTCATCTTCGCCTGGAACGACCTGTTGCTCGCGCTGTCGCTGACCGCCACCAAGGCGGCCATCACGGCGCCCGTCGCCATCGTGAACTTCAGCGGCAGTTCGCAATTCGAGGAACCCACCGGTTCGATCGCCGCCGGCGCCGTCGTCATCACGGTGCCCATCATCGTCTTCGTCCTGGTCTTCCAACGGCGGATCGTCGCCGGTCTCACCTCGGGTGCTGTGAAGGGATAACGCGATGGCCGAAATCGTGCTGGATCACGTGAACAAGAGCTACCCCGACGGCGCGACCGCCGTGCAAGACCTCAGCATCACCATCGCCGACGGCGAATTCCTGATCCTGGTCGGCCCGTCCGGGTGCGGCAAGACCACCACGCTGAACATGATTGCGGGCCTTGAGGACATCTCGTCGGGCGAGCTGCGGATCGGCGGCGAGCGCGTCAACGAGCGGGCGCCGAAGGACCGCGACATCGCGATGGTGTTCCAGTCCTACGCGCTCTACCCGCACATGACGGTGCGGCAGAACATCGCCTTTCCCCTGACGCTGGCCAAGATGAAAAAGGCCGAGATCGCCCGCAAGGTCGAGGAGACCGCCAAAATCCTGGACCTCGCCGAGCTTTTGGACCGCAAGCCCGCGCAGCTGTCGGGCGGGCAGCGCCAGCGGGTCGCGATGGGACGGGCCATCGTGCGCCAACCCAAGGCGTTTTTGATGGACGAGCCGCTGTCCAACCTCGACGCCAAGCTGCGCGTGCAGATGCGCGGCGAGATCGCCCGGCTGCAGAAGCGGCTGGGCACCACCACCGTCTACGTCACCCATGACCAGACCGAGGCCATGACGTTGGGCGACCGGGTGGTGGTGATGCACGCCGGCGTCGCCCAGCAGATCGGCACGCCCGAGCAGCTCTACGCCCAGCCCGCCAATCTGTTCGTCGCCGGCGAACCGATGAATCC
>NZ_LZKC01000399.1:0-1100 GCF_001672685.1 Mycobacterium sp. E2462 | reverse complement strand
CCGCGACCTGGGCGTCTTCACCCAGACCGAGGTGCGCCCGCTGGTAATGACCAGCCGGGCGGCGGTGGACGCCGCCCGCCGCCACCTCACCGATCTCGGTGAGGTCGTCGACTGTTCCGCGACCGACCCCCACGCCGTCGACCCGGCCGCGCTGCTCGCCGCGCTGCGCGACCGCGGCTTGCGCCGCGTCCTCACCGAGGGCGGCCCGACGCTGCTGGGCGCGTTCGTCGACGCCGAGCTGCTCGACGAGCTGTGCCTGACGGTCGCGCCGTTCGTGGTGGGCGGCTCCGCGCCGCGCATCGCCGCGGGCCTCGGGCAGCTGCGCACCGCGATGCGCCGTGCCCACGTCCTGACCGACGAGGCCGGCTACCTATACACCCGCTACGTGCGGGCCTAGCTACTGTGGTCGGCATGAGTCGGCAATCGGCGCGCGTCGCGGTCCTGGTCGCCGTGGCCGCGCTGCTGGCCGGCTGCGTTCCCGGGCTGGCCGCCGACCCGCGGTTCGCCACGAATTCCGGCGCCCGCCCGCAGGGCGCGGCCACCCCGAAACCGGCGCCCAGCGGGCCGCCGCCGATCGCCGCGCCCAAGAACGACCTGGCGTGGCACGACTGCACCTCCAAGGTGTTCGCCGACGCGGCCGTGCCCGCGCCCGGCGGCGTCCAGCTGGACTGCGCCAGCTACGACGCCGACCTGGACCCGGTCAACGGCGGGACCGGCACCGTCAGCGTCGGCGTGGTGCGCGCCCGCTCCAACCAGACCCCGCGCGACGCCGGGCCCCTGGTCTTCACCACCGGATCCGACCTCGCGTCGTCGGTGCAGTTCGTCGTGGCGTTGTTGGCGATGTCGGAGAGGTTGGCCACCGGGTCGTCACCGCTTTGGAACTGGGCCTGGTCGCGCATCTCCTGGCGGTCCAGCTTGTCGCGGCAGTCGATCGGGTTCGACATGCCGATGCCGCGCCGGTCGACGGCGACGATCGGATGCCCGGCCAGCACGTCGGCGCCGCCCCGGGCCAACCAGACGGGCAACTGCACCGACGACGCGAGGTCGGATCCGGTGGTGAAGACCAGGGGCCCGGCGTCGCGCGGGGTCTGGTTGGAGCG
>NZ_LZKC01000398.1:0-3636 GCF_001672685.1 Mycobacterium sp. E2462 | reverse complement strand
GGCGCGGGAACGCACCAAGATCGCCGACACGATCGATCAGGTCGGCAAGTTCAGTGCGATTGCGGCCGACACCATCCACCAGAGCAGGCAGTCGCTGGTGGACAACCTGCGCAACATCGCGCCGGTGCTGCGGTCGCTGGCCGATGCCGGGCCGTCGCTCACCAAGGGCCTGGACGGCCTGGCGACCTATCCGTGGCCCACCTCCACGGTGCGGAACTGGTTCCGCGGTGACTACGCCAACCTCACCCTGGTGGTGGATCTGACCTTGAGCCGCATCGACCAAGGCCTGTTCACCGGGTCGCGGTGGGAGGGCAACCTGACACAACTCGAAATGCTGTGGGGCCGCACCATCGGCATGCAGCCGAGCCCGGTCACGGGCGGCAACCCCCTGACGTACCCGTACCACTTCGGGGGTTACTGAGTGCTGCGCTTGAATCGACGGACCTGGATCCAGCTGGCCATCCTCACTCTGGTCAGCGTGGTGTCCTGTGGCGCAATGGCTTTCAACTTCATGAAGCTACCCGCGACGCTGTTCGGGATCGGTGAATACCAGGTCACTGTGGACCTACCGCAATCCGGGGGGCTGTATCAGACGTCGGTGGTCACCTACCGGGGCACCGACGTGGGGCAGGTCAAGTCCGTCGACGTCACCGCCACCGGGGTGCGGGCGGTGCTCGCCATGCGCTCGGGCGTCAAGGTGCCCTCCGACGTGCAGGCCTCGGTGCATAGCCGATCGGCCATCGGCGAGCAATACATCGAACTGACACCGCAACCCGGCGGCAAAGACGGCGAACGCTCGCGGTGGCTGCGCGCCGGTGACGTCATCCCCGCCGGTCACGTCGACGTCCCCGTGGACATCGGCCGCCTGCTCGACATGACCAACCGTGCGCTACAGGCGATTCCACGCGACAACCTGCACACCCTGATCGACGAGACCAACCGCGCGGTCGGCGGGCTCGGCCCGGAATTGGCCCGCATCGTCGACGGCTCCACCGCGCTGGCCATCGCCGGCGGCAAAACCCTCGACCCGTTGGCCGCGCTCATCGACCAGACTCCGCCGGTGCTGAATTCTCAAGTGCAGACGTCGGACTCGATCGCGGCCTGGGCGAGGCACACTGCGGCGCTCATGGCCCAGTTCAAGGCGCAAGACGCCGCGGTCCGAGATTTGTTGACCCAGGGGACGTCCGGCATCGAGGAGGCCCGCGCGCTGCTGGACCGGGTGTCCCCGGCGCTGCCCGTGCTGTTCGCCAACCTGGTCAGCCTGGGCGACATCGCCGTCGTCTACCGCCACGACATCGAACAGCTCCTGGTGCTGCTGCCGCAGGGCATCGCCGCCATGGCGGCGATCGTCGTGCCGAGCTCGAACACCAAGCAGGAGTACCGGGGCGCGCAACTCGACTTCAACCTGAACCTCAACCTGCCGCCGCCCTGCACCACCGGTTACCTGCCGCCGCAGCAGCGTCGTTCGCCGGCCAGCGTCGACGCGCCGGACCGGCCCACCGGAGACTTGTTCTGCCGGGTCCCCCAGGACTCCGAGTTCAACGTCCGCGGCGTGCGCAACATCCCGTGCGAGAGCAAGCCATACAAGCGCGCGCCGACGGTCGAGCTGTGCGAGAGCGACGAGGAGTACGTGCCGCTCAACGACGGCTATAACTGGAAGGGCGACCCGAACGCCACCTATTCGGGTCAGGGCGTGCCGCTGTACCCGCCGGGGCAGGACCCGCGGCTGCCCCCGCCGCGGGGGGTCGCGCCGCTGCCCGGCGCGCCGCCCCCGCCGCCGGCCGTCGCCACCTACGACCCGGCCACCGGCGACTACATCGGGCCCGACGGCCGCCGCTACACCCAATCCGACCTGGCCCACCCGCGTGCCAAGAACTGGCAGCAACTTCTTGTCCCGCAACCTTAAAAGGAGCACCATGGCCGACGAGCCTGATACCGCCGCGGCAGCGGAAAAAGACGAGACCGACGCGGCCGACGAGAGCGCCGTGACCGACGAGAGCGGCGTGCCCGACGAGAGCGCCGTGACCGACGAGAGCGGCGTGCCCGACCAGAGCGCCGTGACTGACGGCCGAATCGCCCGCTGGCGCAACGCGACTCGGAGCCGCCGCCTGTCGCGGGTCGCCACCGCGCTGGTGGCCGGCGTCGTGATCGTGGCGACGCTGGCCGGGGTGGCCGGCTATTGGGGATATCGCGCCTACCAGACCCACACCGCGCAGGCCCGTCGCGACCTGTACCTGCAGACGGCCCGCCAGGGCGCGGTGAACCTGACCACCATCAAGTACACCGAGATCGACGCCGACGTGCAGCGGATCCTCGAACTCGCCACCGGCGCCTTCCGCGAAGATTTCGAGCAACGATCGAAGCCCTTCATGGAGGTCGTCAAGGCCGCGCAGTCGAAGTCGGAGGGCACCGTGACCGACGCCGGAGTGGAATCCGAGCACGGTGACTCGGCCCAGGTGCTGGTCGCGGTCGCGGTGAAGTCGCAGACCGCCGGCGGAGAAGAGGCGCCGCGCGAGTGGCGCATGCGCATCGAGGTGAAGTCGGTCGGCGACGACGCCAAGGTCTCCAACGTGGTGTTCGTGCCATGACGACGGTGAGCGACGGGACGGACATGGTGGCCACCGACGACCCCGAGGTCACGCCGCCAGACGACGCGGCGAGCCCAGACGCGGCGAGCGAACCCGACGCCGGTCCGACGGGCAGCGACCCCGCCGCCGCCCCGGACGACGACCCGCCGCCGCAGCGGCGGCCGATCGCCTGGTCGCGGATCCTCGCGTTCGGTGTGCTGCCCGGCCTCGCACTGGTGCTGGCGCTCACGGCCGGCTACTTCCGGTGGGTGGCCGGCGCGTCCGCCGACCTCGACCAGGCCCGCACGGAGTCGGTGCGGGTCGCCCGCGAGGGCACCGTCGCCGTGCTGTCGTACAGGCCGGAGTCGGTGGACAAGGACCTCGGCGCGGCGCGCGACCGCCTGACGGGCGACTTCAAGGACGCCTACACCGCGCTCACCCGCGAGGTGGTCATCCCGGGCGCCATGGACAAACACATCGCGGCGGTCGCGAAAGTGAGTGCCGCCGCACCGATTTCGGTGTCCGCCAACCACGCCGTGGTGCTGCTGTTCGTCAACCAGACGGTGACCATCGGCAACGGCGCCCCCACCGACACCCAGCCGGTCATCCGCACGACCTTGGACAAGGTTGACGGGCATTGGTTGATCTCGCACTTCGATCCCGAATGAAACGCAGGGCGCCGCTCGGTGCGGCCGCGGTCACCCTCAGTGCGGCGGCGATTTTCGCCGCTCCCGGCGCGCATGCCGACAACAAGCGGCTCAACAGCGCCGTGGTGTCCGCGGTCTACACGCTGCAGCACCAGGCGGGCTGCACCAACGACGTCATCCGGGACAACGCGCTCACCCTGGCCGCGCAGTGGCACGCCGACGACATGATGAACAACCGAAACATCAATGACGACACCGGGTCCGACGGGACCAGCCCGCAGGACCGTGCCAACGCGGCCGGTTTCACCGGACGGGCCGCCGAGACGGTGGCGATCAATCCGGCGATCGCGATCAGCAGCCTGGAGTTGGTCAACCAGTGGTACTACAACCCCGCGGACATGGCGATCATTCGCGACTGCGCC
>NZ_LZKC01000397.1:0-791 GCF_001672685.1 Mycobacterium sp. E2462 | reverse complement strand
GCCGGCGCGGTCTCGTCGGTGCCGCGGCGGCCTGGGCCTGGGTGGCCGCCTCCTCGGCCTGCGCGGCCGTCGTGGTCAACCACGTCACATACGGCTGGGCTGCTTGCGCGGCCGCCGCCGACGCGGTGCCCAGCCAGTCCTCGCTGCTCAGCGCCGTGATCACGTTCTCGTAGTTCAACGCGGCCGAGTTCAGCTCCGCGGCCAACGCATTCCACGACGACGCTGCCGTGAGGAACGATCCCGACCCTGGACCCGCGTAGATCCGCGCCGAGTTGACCTCCGGCGGCAGTGCCCCATAGTCCAACACCATTACCTTTAACCCCTTCGTGGCCGAATCACTGAGACGCGAGTAGTGCATGACGATAGTGCGTTGCTGGCCGGACACCCGTGGCCCGCTGATGCCGCTGGCCGCAGCGACCTTTCGGCCGGCCCGTGAACGCGACCGGCGGTAGCCGGGCCACGCTCGCCCAACCGGAGTCTCCCACCCCACCGCGGTGTGGTAAACGCCTGCTGGCGGGCGTCGCCGACCCGGAGACGGAGTCCACCGGCGCGGACGCTTGTCGCGCCGCCAGTCGGCGCGCCGAATGCCGCCGGGAATAAAATCCGGTCGCGGATAAACAGCCGCTCAAACATGTTCGTGCGCCGCCGTTATCCGGCCGAGGGTGGGCGGGTCAGGACGCTGTAGCGGAACCCGTACTTGTTGACATAGCCCGCGGTCGCGCCGCGGCGGCCCATGCCCCCCATCGGCATGCCCCGCAGCAAGGCGTTGGGCGAGTTCGCCCCCGCCGCAC
>NZ_LZKC01000396.1:0-4462 GCF_001672685.1 Mycobacterium sp. E2462 | reverse complement strand
TCCGGCTGGTGCGAGAAGAACCGGTGCCAGTAAAACTGCTTGCGCACCGGGTCGAAGGTCCAGTTCGACTCCTCGGTGTCGATGAAGATGATCCGGGCGTCGGTGTAGCGCTCGCTGGTGTCGCTCCACACGTAGAAGTCGCCGTACGGGCCGTCGGGGTCGTGCCGCGACTCCTGGAACCAGGGGTGCGAGTCGGATGTGTGGTTCATCACGAGGTCGGTGATGACCCGGATGCCCCGCTCGTGCGCGGCGTTCAGCAGCGCGACGAAGTCCTCGACCGTCCCGAATTCGGGCAGCACCTTGTAGAAGTCGCGGATGTCATAACCGCCGTCGCGCAGCGGCGAATCGTAGAACGGGGGCAGCCAGATGCAGTCGATGCCGAGCCACTGCAGGTAGTCCAGGCGCCCCAGCAATCCCCGTAGGTCGCCAGAGCCGTCCGCGTTGGCGTCGAAGAACGCCCGGACCAGCACTTCGTAGAACACGGCGTGCTTGAACCACGTCGGATCGGTGGGCAGTGCGGCGGCGTTGTCGAAGTCATCGGAGTCGGGGTGTTCCACGACGCCGTCTTGGACGTGGCTGCCCCCCTCTGGATGGTGTTCGAGCGCTTCTCTTGCGTCGTTCATCAAATCCACGATGCCACGGATACCCGAGGCGCGACATTCGAAATCACTTCGACGCAGACGCGGCGAAATACGTCCGGTGCCAACGGATTCGACGCGGCGATCAGGCCGGGGGCCCCTCCGCCAGGGTCACGTTGACCGTGCGGTCGCCGTTGCCGCCGGGACGATAATGCACCGCGATGGTGTCGCCCGGGTGATGCGGGATGAGCACTTCGGTCATGGAGGTGGCCCCGTTGATGGGCACGCTGTCGACGCCCGTGATCACGTCGCCGGGCGAGATGCCCGCGCCGCCGGCCGGGCCGGTGTTGACCACGCGCTCCACCCGCGCGCCGTTGCCCCCGTTGTCCGTCACACCCAGGCCGAGGAAGGCGGTCGGGCCGACGTGCACGGTGTTCGAGCCGGCGCCGGACCGGATCTGCCCCGCCACGCCCATCGCTCGGCCGATCGGGATCGCGAAGCCCTGCCCGCCCGACATCTTGTAGCTGTCGGTGGCCGCGGTGTCCACACCGACCACCCGGCCGTCACCGGTCACCAACGGGCCACCGGAATCACCCGGCTTGATCGGGGTGTCCGAATGGATCAGCCCGCTCAGCGACTCGTTGGCGCCGGTCAACGTGTCCGTCGCCGACACCGTCTGGTTCAGCCCGATGACTGTGCCGCTCACTGCACTGGGCGTTCCGCCCTGGCCGCCCGCGTTACCCAGCGCGACCACCGGCGTGCCCACCGAAACGCCCCCGCCGATGGCGGCGGTGGGCAGCCCGGCGGCACCGCGCAGCTGCAGCACCGCGATGTCGGCGTTGCGGTCGTAGCCGATCACGTCGACGCCGTAGGTCTGGCCGTTGCCGACGTCGAACGCGCTGATGTCGGTGGCGGCCGAGATGACGTGATTGTTGGTGAGCACGACGCCGCTCGGGTCGATCACGATGCCGGTCCCGGCGCCCACGGCGTTGTTGTAGCCGAACTTGGTGTCGATGTTGACCACCTGCGGCCCCACCTGGCCCACCAGCGCCGATGGGTCGAGCGGCGCCAACGGGCGGTCGATGAGCCGGTCGAGCGGCGCCGGGGCCGGCGCCGCGGTCGCCGGCGCCACGGCCGGACCCACCCCCAGGCCGATCACCGTCAGCGCGCTCACCAACCACCGAACCGAGCGGCGGTGCGATTTGCTCATCTCGTCGCCTTCCTGCGTCGCGGAAACCACCAAGCCGTCCCGGCCTGAGGATCTGGGCGGCACTAGTTTGTGTATATAACCGTAATGCAGGTAGCTATTCCCGGCACGGGTCAGGTTTGTGCCGGCCGGCCTGGCGCGGGGCCCGGTTGGTGCCCGGCCGCGCGGCTGTCGTCGCCCTAGGCTGTGACGGTGGGCGACTTCGATCCCCGGGCCCGGTTCGCCGCCGCCGCGGTGGCCCGGCTGGCGACGGTGACGCCGGACGGCTCGCCCCACGTGGTGCCCGTCGTGTTCGCGCTCGACCCCGACGGCCGCAACGTCGTGTACACCGCCGTCGACGCCAAACCCAAGACCACCCGCCGGCTGCGGCGGTTGGCCAACGTCGACGCCGAACCCCGGGTGAGCCTGCTCGTCGACCACTACGCCCACGACTGGACGCAGTTGTGGTGGGTGCGCGCCGACGGCGACGCCTCGGTGCACCCCGGCGGAGCGGTCGCCGACCGGGGCTTACAGCTGTTACGAGCGAAATACCTGCAGTACCAATCGGTTCCGGTGGCCGGCCCGGTGATCGCGGTCACGGTGCGCCGCTGGTCGGACTGGCGTCACACCGGCGGGCGCTGAGCCGGGCCCGCCGAACTGCCCGCGAGGTCTTGTGGTCGGCCGGTCCCTGGGTGAATCGTGGCTAGATGGGCGCGCAACGGCGCGCGCCCGAACCTGGAGGATGCCATGGCGGACAGGACGAATTCTTCCCGCGGCGCGTCGCCCGCCCCGACCGCCAACGGCCCAGGCGGGATCCGCAACGTCGTCCTGATCGGTCCCTCGGGCGCCGGCAAGACCACGCTCGTGGAGGCGCTGTTGGTGGCCGGCGGCGTCCTGACCCGATGCGGTTCGGTCGCCGACGGGAGCACGGTCTGCGACTATGACGAGGCCGAGATCCGCCAGCAGCGATCGGTGGGCGTGGCCGTCGCGTCGCTGTCGCACGACGGCGTGAAAATCAACCTTATCGATACGCCCGGCTACGCGGACTTCGTGGGCGAATTGCGCGCCGGCCTGCGGGCCGCGGACTGCGCGCTGTTCGTCATCGCGGCCAACGAGGGCGTGGACGAACCCACCAAGTCGCTGTGGCAGGAATGCGATCAGGTCGGCATGCCCCGCGCCGTGGCGATCACCAAGCTGGACCACACCCGGGCGAACTACCCCGAAGCGTTGGTCGCCGCGCGAACCGCGTTCGGCGACAAGGTGTTACCGCTATACCTGCCGATCGGGCTGCCCGCCTGCGAAGGACTGATCGGGCTGCTGTCCCGGCAGCGGTACCGCTACCGCGGCGGCGAGCGCACGGTGCATCCGCCGGACCCCGCCGACGCCGAACTCGTCGAGGAGGCGCGGGGCGCCCTGATCGAGGGAATCATCGAGGAATCCGAGGACGAGTCGCTGATGGACCGCTACCTCGGCGGCGAAGCCATCGACGAGGCCGCGCTGGTCGAGGACCTGGAACGGGCTGTCGCCCGCGGCTCGTTCTTCCCGGTGATCCCGGTCTGCAGCGCCAGCGGCGTGGGGACAGTCGAGCTGCTTGAGGCCGCCACCCGCGGCTTCCCGTCGCCCATGGAACACCCACTGCCCGAAGTGTTTACGCCGCTGGGCGCCCCGCACGCGGCCCTGGTTTGTGATGCCGGGGCGCCGCTGCTCGCGGAGGTGGTGAAGACGACGTCGGACCCCTACGTCGGGCGGCTCAGCCTGGTCCGGGTGTTTTCCGGCACCATTCGGCCCGACGCCACCGTGCACGTGTCAGGACATTTCGCGTCGTTCTTCGGCGCCACCGACCGGGCCGGGGGCACGCATCCCGACCACGACGAGGACGAGCGCATCGGCGGCCTGTCGTTCCCGCTGGGCAAGCAGCAGCGCCCGGCGCCCACCGTGGTCGCGGGCGACATCTGCGCGATCGGCAAGCTCAGCCGCGCCGAGACGGGCGACACCCTGTCGGACAAGGCCGAGCCGCTGGTGCTCAAGCCGTGGACGATGCCCGAACCGCTGTTGCCGGTCGCGATCGCCGCGCACGCCAAGACCGACGAGGACAAGCTGTCGCTGGGCCTGGGCCGCCTGGCGGCCGAGGACCCGACGCTGCGCGTGGAGCAGAACGCCGAGACCCATCAGATCGTGCTGTGGTGCATGGGCGAGGCGCACGCCGGCGTGGTCCTCGACGCGCTGGCCAAGCGGTACGGCGTCGCGGTCGACATCGTCGAGTTGCGGGTGCCGCTGCGAGAGACGTTTGGCGGCAAGGCAAAAGGCCACGGCCGTCACGTCAAGCAGTCGGGCGGCCACGGCCAGTACGCGGTGTGCGACATCGAAGTCGAGCCGCTGGCCGAGGGCTCCGGGTTCGAGTTCGTGGACAAGGTGGTGGGCGGCGCGGTGCCGCGGCAGTTCATCCCGAGCGTCGAGAAAGGCGTGCGCGCCCAGATGGACAAGGGCGTGCACGCCGGCTACCCGGTGGTCGACATCCGGGTCACCCTGCTCGACGGCAAGGCGCACAGCGTGGACTCGTCGGACTACGCCTTCCAGATGGCCGGAGCGCTGGCGTTGCGCGAGGCCGCCGCGGCGGCGAAGGTGACGCTGCTCGAGCCCCTCGACGAGGTCGCGGTGCTGGTCCCCGACGACTTCGTCGGCGCGGTGCTCGGTGACC
>NZ_LZKC01000395.1:0-854 GCF_001672685.1 Mycobacterium sp. E2462 | reverse complement strand
CGAATGTCGGTCCCAAGGACGTGACCGTCGCCAAGCTGTACGGCGGGAACCAGGCCGCCTGGGCGGCGTTCGACCCGATCACCGTCATGACGCGGCACGGCCGCTACACCGGCTTGTCCGGGTGGTTCGACGTTCCCGGGTCGGGCGACGCCCACAGCCTCGCGGAGCAGGGCAACCCCACCCTCGCCGGCAGCGATCCCAACGCAAACCCCGAGGGTCAGGACGCCGCGGCCCGCGCGCTGTGCGCCGCGGCCACCGCCAACGGGATCTCCTGCGCCGTGGTGACCCAGCCGGGCAAGCACGACTGGCCGTTCGCCGCCGAGGCGTTCACCGCGGCGCTGCCGTGGCTGGCCGGCACGCTGGGCACGCCGAGCGTCGAACCGGTGCCGCTGCCGCACGGCGGCTAGCGGCCGGCCGGGAATTCACAGCCGACCCTCCGGGGCCGCATCCGCCATATCGGTGCAGGTAGTGGTACGGTTCGCTGCTGTGGCTGCCAAGCTCCGCCCCGCCGGTGGTTCCCCCGGGAACCCGCCCGCGCCGCGCCGCGCGCGTGCGTGCCGGCCATGAATCGGCGCCAGTTCCTGGGATCCCTCGCCGCGTCCGTGGTCGCCGGCGTGGGGGCGGCCCGCCTGATCGTGGACCCGCAGCCGCGCACCTTCGCGCAGACGCCGGCTCTGGACGTCCCGACGTCGGGTCCGGTCGCGCCCATGGCGTTGCTGCCGCCGCCTCCGGCCGACACGCGTATACCCCTGCCCGGCGGCGGGGCGCTGATGAAGATTCCCGGTGACGGTGACCTGCTGGCGCTGACGGTCGACGACGGCGTCAACAGCGAGGTGGTGCGCGCCTACACGCAG
>NZ_LZKC01000394.1:0-12222 GCF_001672685.1 Mycobacterium sp. E2462 | reverse complement strand
GTTCGGCGGCCCGGACGGCATGGCGGTGCTCGGCCCCATCGTGGAACTGGCCGCCCGCTGGCTGCGCCCCGGCGGCCTGGTGGCCGTCGAGCACGACGACAGCACGTCGGCCCAGACAGTCGAAATGTTCGCTGCGGCAGGGGTGTTCGACGACGTCCGGGCCCGGCGGGACCTTGCGGGGCGCCCGCGGTTCGTGACGGCGATGAGGAGGAGCGGCGCTCGTGACTGACGTATTCGACTGCGCCGACCCCGACCAGCGCGCCCGCGGCATCGCCTCGGCGGTCACGGCGCTCAAGGGCGGCCGGCTGGTCGTCATGCCCACCGACACCGTGTACGGCATCGGCGCCGACGCGTTCAACACCGCCGCGGTGGCCGCCCTGCTGTCGGCGAAAGGCCGCGGCCGCGACATGCCGGTGGGCGTGCTGGTGGGCTCCTGGCACACCATCGAGGGCCTCGTCTACACAATGCCGCGCGGCGCCCGCGACCTGATCCGCGCGTTCTGGCCGGGCGCGTTGAGCCTGGTGGTGACCCAGGCGCCGTCGCTGCAGTGGGACCTCGGCGACGCCCGCGGCACCGTGATGCTGCGCATGCCGTTGCACCCGGTGGCCATCGAGCTGCTGCGGGAGGTCGGGCCCATGGCGGTCTCCAGCGCGAACGTCTCGGGCCGCCCGGCCGCCGTGACCGCCGGCGACGCGCGCGACCAACTCGGCGACCTCGTCGACGTCTACCTTGACGCGGGTCCGTCCGAACAGGGCGCCGCCTCCACCATCGTCGACCTCACTGGTGACGGCCCCCGGATCCTGCGGCCGGGCCCGGTGAGCGCGCAGCGCATCGCCGAGGTACTCGAGGTCGATCCCGCGAGCCTGACGGGTTAGCCGGCGGCGGCGCGATTACTGGCGGACCAGGTTGGTGCAGTACGGTCTCGAGGTGTCCAGCGTCGTCACCAATCTGGCAAGTGGTTGGCTCGCCCTGGCCGATCGCGGCGCCGGCGTGCCGCTGCGCGAGCTCGCCCTGGTCGGGCTGACCGCCGCGATCATCACCTACTTCGCGACCGGCCCGGTGCGCGTGCTGGCCACCCGGCTCGGCGCCGTCGCCTATCCGCGCGAGCGCGACGTGCACGTCACGCCAACGCCCCGAATGGGCGGGCTGGCAATGTTTTTCGGGGTTGGGGCGGCCGTGTTCCTGGCCTCGCAGCTTCCCGCGCTCACCCGCGGCTTCGTCTACTCCACCGGCATGCCCGCGGTGTTGGTGGCCGGCGCGGTCATCATGGGCATCGGGCTGATCGACGACCGTTGGGGCCTGGATGCGCTGACGAAGTTCGCCGGCCAGATCACCGCGGCCAGCGTGCTGGTCACCATGGGCGTCGCCTGGAGCGTGTTGTACATCCCGATCGGCGGCGTGGGCACCATCGTGCTCGACCAGGCGTCGTCGATCCTGCTCACACTGGCGTTGACGGTCTCGATCGTCAACGCCATGAACTTCGTCGACGGGCTCGACGGGCTGGCCGCCGGGGCGCAGCCAGCGGGCGGCCAGTTCCACGATGGGGCCGAGCACCGCCATGCCGTCCGGGCCGCCGAACACCGCGTGGCGCGGGTCGTGGCCCGCGACCTCGGGGGGCACCGCCGCGTCGTCGGGCACATAGGGCGGATTGGCCACCAGCAGGTCGACGCGCGCGTTCAGTTCGGGAAGCAGGCCCGGGCGGGTGACGTCGGCCTCGATGAGCTCGACGCCGGTGCCCTCGACGTTGCGGCGCGCGTAGGCCAGCGCCGCGGCCGAGTCGTCCACGGCGATGACCCGCGCGCCCAGGCCACGCTCTGCCCGGTGCCGGGCCAGCGCGACCGCCAAAGCCCCTGAGCCGGTACACAAGTCGACGATCACAGGCTCGGGTGCCAGCCGCTGCGCGCTCGCCCACTCCAGCAGCGCTTCGGTTTCGGGGCGCGGCACGAACACGCCGGGCCCGACGTGCAGCAGCACCGGCCCGAACGCGGCCGTGCCCAGCAGGTGCTGCAACGGCACCCGCCGGGAGCGCGCGGCCACCGCCTCGCGGTAGCGCCCGAAGAAGTCCTCGCCGGGTGAGTCGAGCAGCGCCAGCCGCCCGCGGTCGGTGCCCGCCAGGTGGGCGGCCAGCGTCTCGGCGTCCCAGCGCGCGGAATCGATGCCGGCTGCGGTCAGTGCCACCGCAGCGTCGTCGATCGCGCGCCGCAATGCGGTCATGCCTGTTGCAGCCGGCTCTGTTTGTCCGCGGCGGCCAGCGCGTCGAACATCGCGTCGAGGTCGCCGTCGAGCACCTGGTCGAGGTTGTGCGCCTTGAACCCGATGCGGTGGTCGGTGATCCGGTTCTCGGGGAAGTTGTAGGTGCGGATCCGCTCGCTGCGGTCCACGGTGCGGATCTGGCTGGCCCGGTCGGCCGAGGCGTCGGCCAGCGCCTGCTCCTCGGCCAGCGCCTGCAGCCGCGCCGCCAGCACCTGCAGGGCGCGGGCCTTGTTCTGCAGCTGCGACCGCTCGTTTTGGCAGGTCACGACGATCCCGGTGGGCAGGTGGGTGATGCGCACCGCGGAGTCGGTGGTGTTCACGCCCTGCCCGCCCTTGCCGGACGAGCGGTAGACATCGATGCGCAGATCGGATTCGTCGATCTGCACCTCGCCGACTTCCTCGGGTTCGGGGTAGACCAGCACGCCGGCGGCCGAAGTGTGAACGCGGCCCTGCGATTCCGTGACGGGGACGCGCTGCACCCGGTGCACGCCGCCCTCGAACTTCAGGCGCGACCACACACCGTCGGCCGCGTCGCCCTTGCTGGCGATGGACAGCGTCGCGTCCTTGTAGCCGCCCAGGTCGGACGTCGTTTCGTCCAGCACGGTCACGGTCCAGCCGTGTCGCTCGGCGTAGCGGATGTACATCCTGGCCAGGTCGGCGGCGAACAGCGCCGATTCCTCCCCGCCCTCGCCGGACTTCACCTCGAGCACGATGTCGTCGGCGTCGTGCGGGTCGCGCGGCGCCAGCATGTCGGTGAGTTGGGTCTCCAGCTCGCCGACCTGGACCTCGAGCTCGGTGACCTCGTCGGCGAACGAGTGGTCGTCGGCGGCCAGTTCCCGGGCGGTCTCCAGGTCGGCGCGCGCGGACTCCAGCTTGCGGTGGGTGGCGGCGATCGGCGCCAGGCGGGCGAACCGGCGGCCGGCCTTGCGCGCCTCGGCGGGATTGCTGTGCAGCTCGGGGTCCGCCAGCCGTCGCTCGAGCTCGGCGTGTTCGGCGAGCAGCACGTCGATGGTCTGCACCGGCTTTGTCATGTCACACCTCCCACACCAAGCGATCCGCTCCTGAACGCGAACCGACGCCCGGCCCGTGCGCCTGCGCGCACAGTTCGGGCGTCGGTGAGGCCGCTACTTGTCGGCGTCCGATCCGGCTTTGCGCTTGCCGTAGCGCTTCTCGAAGCGGGCCACCCGGCCGCCGCTGTCGAGAATCTTCTGCTTGCCCGTGTAGAACGGGTGGCACTGCGAGCAGACCTCGACGACGATGCGGCCGCCGGACTTGGTGCTGCGCGTTTGGAAGGTGTTGCCACACCCGCAGAGCACCGTGGTCTCCTCGTAGGCGGGATGAATCTCAGCTTTCATGATGTCCTCTTCGATCGTGTGTCGCCCGGCCCTGGCGGCGTCGGAGCCGACGGCCGGTGGTGAACTCCCAACCCGAGGCGGTCCTGGGTAATCGACGTTCGATTATGCCAGGTCAACCACCGTCTCCCCAAAACACCGGGGTGGGCCCGGACATTCCCTCGGTGCCGGCGCGACCGCTCTTCGAGACCGAAGCCACAGCGGCGGCGCGCCGGACGCGCGGACGGATCAGTCGTTGTCCATCGATCCCGGCGTCGTCTTGGACACCTGGACCAGGAACTCGTAGTTGTTCTTGGTCTTGCGCAGCTGCGACATCAGCAGGTCGATGGCCTGGTGCGAGTCCAGACCGGACAGCACGCGGCGCAGCTTGTGGACGATGCCGAACTCGTCGGGCGAGAGCAGCAGTTCGTCCTTGCGGGTACCGGAGGGGTTGACGTCGACCGCCGGGAAGACCCGCCGCTCGGAGATCTTGCGGTCCAACTTGAGCTCCGCGTTACCGGTGCCCTTGAACTCCTCGAAGATGACCGTGTCACCGGTGGAGCCGGTCTCGACCATCGCGGTGGCGATGATCGTCAGCGACCCGCCTTCCTCGATGTTGCGCGCCGCGCCGAGGAACCGCTTGGGCGGGTACAGCGCGGTGGAGTCGACACCACCGGACAGGATCCGGCCGGACGCGGGCGAGGCGTTGTTGTACGCGCGGCCCAGGCGGGTGATCGAGTCCAGCAGCACCACGACGTCCTTGCCCTGCTCGACGAGCCGCTTGGCGCGCTCGATCGCGAGTTCGGCGACGGCCGTGTGGTCGGTGGGCGGCCGGTCGAAGGTTGAGGCGATGACCTCACCCTTGACCGAGCGGGTCATGTCGGTGACCTCTTCGGGCCGCTCGTCGACGAGCACGACCATGAGGTGGCATTCGGGGTTGTTCCTGGTGATCGCGTTGGCGATGTCCTGCAGGATCGTGGTCTTACCGGCCTTGGGCGGTGACACGATCAGCGCGCGCTGCCCCTTGCCGATCGGCATGATCAGGTCGATGACCCGGGTGGTCAGCCGGTCGCTGGTGGTCTCCAGGCGCAGGCGCTGGTTGGGGTAGAGCGGCGTCAGCTTGGAGAAGTCGGGCCGCTTCTTGGCGTCTTCGACCGAGCCGCCGTTGACGCTGTCCAACCGCACCAGCGGGTTGAACTTCTGCCGCTGGTTGGGCTGCTCGCCGTCCTTGGGCACGCGTACCGCGCCGGTGACGGCGTCGCCACGGCGAAGGCCGTTCTTGCGCACCATGTTCATCGACACGTAGACGTCGTGCGGGCCGGCGAGGTAGCCGGAGGTGCGCACGAACGCGTAGTTGTCCAGGACGTCGAGGATGCCGGCGACCGGCTGCACGACGTCGTCCTCGCGGATCTGCTCGGATTCCGCGCCGTCACCGGTGCGTTCGCCGCGGCGCCTGCGGTCGCGGAAGCGGCGCCCCCGCCTCCCCTGGCGGCCGTCGCCGTCGTCGTCTTGCTGGTTCTGGTTCTGGTTGGAGCCGCCGCGCTGGCCGCCCTGGTCGTTGCCGCCGTCCTGGCCGCGGTCGCGGTTCTGGTCGTGGCGGTCTTGGCCGCGGTCGTCCCGCTTGCCGGCGTCGGCCTCGTCGCCGGAGGCGTCGTCGCGACGCGCCGAGCGGCCCCGGCCACCGTCGTCGTCGGGCTGGGCGGCGGCGCCGGCTTCGCGGGAGGCGTTGCGCCGTTCGCGGCGCGGCGACTCGGCGGCCGTACCGTTCTGCTCCGCTTTGGCCGGGGCGTCCGGGCCGGCGCCGTTGGCGTCGGTGTCCGGCTTGGTGCCGGTGTCGGCGGCGGCGGTCGGCGCGCCGTTGGCGGCGGCGCCGTTGGCCTGGCCGCGAATCTCCTTGATGGCGGCGATCAGTTCGTTCTTGCGCATGCCCGACGTCCCCTTGACGCCGACCTGGCTGGCCAGGGCGCGCAGCTCGGGCAACACCATGGTGGACAGGGCGACCGCGGGGCCATCGGACTTGGTGGTCTTGACGCTCTTCGCGTCGGATGTGTCTGGGGTCACGGCGTTCGCCAGTTGATCGGCGTCAGTGCTCTCGCCAGCCGTGAACAGGTCCGTATCAGTCACGGATTTCCTTTCTTCCCCCGCTGATCACGTCATACGGGGGGTCGTTGCAATCAGGCTCAGTGCCGGATGCGCCCAATCATCGACTCTGCAACGGTGATCGCCTCGATCGGCGGAGTAAACGGCGAACCTCGTCCACGAGAAGAATTGGTGTTGTCCTAGCTTCAAGGCAGTATGGATGCAGATGCAGATGCTGCGATTGCTGGACGGGTCCGAGGATAGCCCCCATCCCAGCCGGAAGCAAGCAAACGCTCGGGCCACGCTGTGGATCACTCGGGGACGGTGGCTCCCGCACTCCAGCGAACTCGTTCGCCAGCGGCCATCGCGGTGATCGTAAAACCGTGGGCGGCCCCGTAGTCCACCACTTCCGCAGGTAGCTCCGAGGCTGTGCTCAACGCAATCACCGAAGGACCGGCCCCCGACAGCGTCGCTGCCACGTTATGACGCCGCAGCAGCCGCAAATATTCCGCGGAGGCCGGCATCGCCGCCGCGCGCTGCGGCTGATGCAAGACATCCTCGGTGGCCGCCATCAGCAGGTCGGGGCGTTCGGTGAGCGCCACCACCAGCAACGCCGCGCGACTGACGTTGAAGCGCGCGTCGACGTGGCTGACCTGCGCGGGCAGCAACACCCGCGTCTCCGAGGTCAGCGAACGTTCCTCGGGGACCGCGCAGTGCACCCGGATGTCGGGGTGCAGCCGCAGGGGCACCGCCGAGTAGCGGGCCGCGGCGGCACCGCTGTCGATCCACGACACCACCGCGCCACCCAGCACGGCGGCCGCGGCGTTGTCGGGATGGCCCTCGAAATCCGAGGAGAGCTGAATCAGCTGGGCATCGGTCAACACCGGCGAATCCGTCTGCGCCACAAGGCCGTTGGCCGCAGCCAGGCCGCCGACCGCGGCGGCCGCCGAGGACCCCAGCCCCCGGGAGTGCGGGATGGCGTTGCGGCACCGCACCACCAAGCCCGGCGCCTGGACACCGGCCGCGTGCAGCCCGGCGGTGAGGGCGCGGACCACCAGATGCTCGGGGCCCAGCGGCACCTGATTGGCGCCCTGCCCTTCGACGAGCACGACCAGCCCGGAATCTGTTGTCTCGACGACGATCTCGTCGCACAGGTCCAGGGCCAAGCCGAGGCTGTCGAAGCCCGGGCCGAGGTTGGCGCTGGACGCCGAGACCACGGCGCTGGCCACCAGCCCGGCGGGGAGCACCTGGGTCACCAACAACCCTTCACGCCAAGCCGAGCTTCTCGACGACGAGCACGGGGTCGACGGGCAGCGGGGACACGGTCGGCATGTCGCGCAGCGCCGTGTCGGGGTCCTTGAGGCCGTTGCCGGTCACCGTGCACACCACCGTGGAGCCGCGGGCGACCCAGCCGTCATCGACGGCTTTGAGCAGGCCCGCGACGCTGGCCGCGGACGCCGGCTCGACGAAAACCCCTTCGCTTTGGGCGATGAGGTGATACGCCGCCAGGATCTCGTCGTCGGTGGCGGCGAGGAAACGGCCGTCCGACTGCTGCTGGGCCTTGACCGCGGCGGTCCACGACGCCGGCGCGCCGATCCGGATGGCGGTCGCGATGGTCTCCGGGTGGCTGACGGGTTCGCCGTGCACCAGCGGGGCCGCGCCGGCCGCCTGGGTGCCGAGCATCCGCGGCAGCCGGTCGATCACCCCCTCCTGGTGATATTCGGTGTAGCCCTTCCAGTACGCGGTGATGTTGCCGGCGTTACCCACCGGGAGCGCGTGCACGTCCGGCGCGGCGCCCAGCGCGTCGACGATCTCGAAAGCCGCCGTCTTCTGGCCCTCGATGCGCACCGGGTTGACCGAATTGACCAGTGAGATCGTCGGGAAGTCGGCGGCCATCTTGCGGGCGAGTTCGAGGCAGTCGTCGAAGTTGCCGTCGATCTGAATGATCTTGGCGCCGTGCATGACCGCCTGCGCCAGCTTGCCCATCGCGATTTTGCCCTGCGGGATCAGCACCGCGCAGGTGATGCCGGCGCGGGCGGCGTAGGCCGCCGCCGACGCGGAGGTGTTGCCCGTCGACGCGCAGAGCACCGCCTGCTGGCCGCGGGCCACCGCGTCGGTGACCGCCATCGTCATGCCGCGGTCCTTGAACGAACCCGTCGGGTTGAGGCCCTCCACCTTGAGGTGCACCGTGCAGCCCGTCCGCTCGGAGAGCCGCGTCGCCTTGATCAGCGGGGTATTGCCCTCGAGCAGGGTGACCGCTGTCCAGTTGTCGCCCACCGGAAGCCGGTCGCGGTAAGCCTCGATCAGGCCGGGCCACGGCTGGTGAACGGCCTTGTACGGGGCGCTCATAGGCTGGTTCCTTCCAGGCGCAAGACGCTGGTGATGCCCTGCACGGCGTCCAAATCGGCGAGGGCGGAGACGGTTTCGGACAGCGCCGCGTCGGTCGCGCTGTGGGTGACCACCACGATCCGGGCCCCGACGCGGCGCCCGCCGTCATCGACCACGCCCTCCTGGCGCACCTCGGCGATGCTCACTTCCCGCTTGCCGAACTCCGCCGCGACCGAGGACAACACGCCCGGCTTGTCCGCGACGTTCATGCTGACGTAATACCGGGTAGAGATCAAACCCATTGGCGCAATGGGCAATTGGGCGTACTTGGACTCCTTGGGCCCGCGGCTGCCCAGGACCCGGTTGCGGGCGGCCATCACCAGGTCACCGGTCACCGCCGACGCGGTCGGCGCGCCACCGGCGCCCTGGCCGTAGAACATCAGCCGCCCCGAGGCCTTCGCCTCGACGACGACCGCGTTGAAGGCCCCGTTGACGGTGGCCAGCGGGTGCGACAAGGGCACCAGCGCCGGGTAGACCCGGGCCGACACCCGCTCCTGGCCGTCGTCGTCCGAGATGCGCTCGCAGATGGACAGCAGCTTGATGGTGCAGCCCAACGCCCGGGCGGACGCGAAGTCGGCCGGGGTGATCTTCGTGATGCCTTCGCGGTAGACGTCGTCGGCGGTCACCCGGGTGTGGAACGCGATGGAGGCGAGGATGGCGGCCTTGGCCGCGGCGTCGTAGCCCTCGACGTCCGCGGTGGGGTCGGCCTCGGCGTATCCCAGCGCGCTGGCCTCGCCCAGGGCGGTGTCGTAGTCGGCCCCCGTGCTGTCCATCGCCGAGAGGATGTAGTTGGTGGTGCCGTTGACGATCCCGGCGACCCGCAGCACGGTGTCCCCCGCCAAGGACTGCGTCAGCGGGCGGATCACCGGGATGGCGCCCGCGACGGCCGCCTCGAAATACAGGTCGACGGTGGCGTTCTCGGCCGCCTGGGCGAGTTCACCGGTGGAGATCGACAGCAGCGCCTTGTTGGCCGTCACGACGGACTTGCCGTGCTCGAGCGCGGTCAGGATCGCCTTGCGCGACGGCTCCACCGGACCCATCAGCTCCACGACGATGTCGACGTCCTCGCGCGAGACCAGCTCTTCGATGTTGTCGGTAAGCAGCTCGACGGGGACACCGCGGTCGTCGGCGACGCGGCGCACGCCGATGCCGCGCAGCACCAGAGGCGCGCCGACGCGAGCCGCCAGGTCGTCGGCGCTGTCCTCGATGATGCGGACCACTTCGCTGCCGACGTTGCCCAACCCGAGTACCGCTACCCCAACCGGCTTTTCGTCACGGGGCACAGTTCACCTCACTTCCAGACTCAAGAGATCGTCGACCGTCTCGCGGCGCAGGATCAGGCGTGGCTGCCCCGCGCGTACCGCCACCACGGCCGGACGGCAGATCATGTTGTAACGGCTGGACAGCGAATAGCAGTAGGCGCCGGTGGCCGCCACCCCCAGCAGGTCGCCGGGCGCCAAGTCGTCGGGCACCCAGGTGTCCCGCACGACGATATCGCCGCTCTCGCAATGCTTTCCGACGATACGCGCCAGGGTCGCGGGCCCGTCGCTGACCCGCGAGACCAGCCGGGCGTCGTATTGCGCGTCGTAGAGCGCGGTGCGGATGTTGTCGCTCATGCCGCCGTCGACGCTGACGTAGCGGCGCTGCGCCGTGGCGCTGATGTCGACGTCCTTGACGGTGCCGACCTCGTAGAGGGTGATGGTGCCCGGGCCGGCGATGGCGCGGCCCGGCTCCACTACCAGGGTCGGCGTGGGCAGCCCCACCGCCGCCGACTCGCTGCGCACGATCGCGGTCAGCTTGTCCGCCAGCTCGGTCATCGGCGGTGGGTCGTCGGCCGCCAGGTACGAAATGCCCAGGCCTCCGCCGAGATCCACGGTCGAGATCTGCGCGGTCTTGTCGACACCGAACTGCTCGACGACCTCTTGCAGCAACCCGATGACCCGGTGCGCGGCGACTTCGAAGCCGTCGACGTCGAAGATCTGCGAACCGATGTGGCTGTGCAGCCCGACGAGCCTCAGGTTGTCCGTGGCGAAGACGCGGCGCACGGCCGCCATGGCCGCGCCGCTGGCCACCGAGAGGCCGAACTTCTGGTCTTCGTGCGCGGTGGAGATGAATTCGTGCGTGTGCGCCTCGACGCCGACGGTGACGCGCACGTAGACGTCTTGGACGACGCCCGCCTCACCCGCGATGGCGTCAAGCCGCTCGATCTCGATCATCGAGTCCAAGACGATGCGCCCGACACCGACTTTGACCGCCTCGGTCAGCTCGGCGACGGATTTGTTGTTGCCGTGGAACGTGATGCGCTCCGGCGGGAAGTCGGCGCGCAGCGCGACGGCCAGCTCGCCGCCGGTCGACACGTCGAGCGACAGGCCCTCCTCGTCGACCCAGCGGGCGACCTCGCTGCATAGGAACGCCTTGGCCGCGTAGTAGACGTGGCGGCCGCCGCCGAACGCGGCCGCGATCTCGCGGCAGCGGGACCGAAAGTCGTCCTCGTCGATGACGAACAGCGGGGTCCCGTATTCCCGGGCGAGGTCGGTGACGGGCACGCCCGCGATGGCCGCGATCCCGTCGGCACCGCGAATCATGTTGCGCGGCCACACGTTCGGGGCGAGCGACAGCAGCTCCTCGGCCGACTGCGGGCGCGGGGGGCTGGCGGGTTGACGGGCGTCGTCGGCGTACCGGGGCCCGGCGGGATGGACGTTCACATTCGCTCCGGCGCGGTGACCCCGAGGATGGCCAGGCCGTTGGCGATGACCTGACGGGTGGCCTGGCACAGCGCCAGGCGGGCGGTGTGCAAGTCGGTGGGCCGCTCGTCGCCCTGCGGCAGCACGCGGCACGAGTCGTAGAACCGGTGGTAATCGCCGGCGAGGTCTTCGAGGTAACGGCAGACCCGGTGCGGTTCGCGCAGGTTCGCCGCCGTCTCGAGTACCCGCGGGAACTCGCCGAGGGTGCGCAGCAGCGTCCCCTCCTTGTCGTGGCTGAGCAGCTCGAGGTGCGCGGTGTCGGGCGCCAGCCCCAGCTCGGCGGCGTTGCGGGCCAGCGCGGACAGCCGAGCGTGCGCGTATTGCACGTAATAGACCGGGTTTTCGTTAGACGCCGAGGACCACAACGCCAGGTCGATGTCGATCGGGGTGTCCACCGAGGAACGGATCAGGCTGTAGCGGGCGGCGTCGACGCCGATCGCCTCGACCAGGTCGTCGAGGGTGATCACCGTTCCGGCGCGCTTGCTCATGCGCACGGGCTGGCCGTCGCGGACCAGGTTGACCAGCTGCCCGATGAGCACCTCGACGGTGGCGGGGTCGTCACCGAAGGCGGCGGCCACCGCCTTGAGCCGGGCGATGTAGCCGTGGTGGTCGGCGCCGAGCATGTAGATGCACAGGTCGAATCCGCGCTGCCGCTTGTCCAGGTAGTAGGCGATGTCCCCGGCGATGTAGGCCGGCTTGCCGTCGCTCTTGATCACGACGCGGTCCTTGTCGTCGCCGAATGCGCTGGTGCGCAACCAGCTTGCGCCGTCCTTCTCGTAGATGTTGCCGCTCTCGCGCAGGCGGGCGATGGCCTGGTCCACCCGCCCGCTGGTGTGCATCGAGTCCTCGTGGGTGTAGACGTCGAAGTCGGTGCCGAAGTCGTGCAGCGACTCCTTGATGTGGGTGAACATCAAGTCGACGCCGATTTCGCGGAAGGTCTCGTGCGCGTCGGCGTCGGACAGGGTCAACGCCGCGGGCGCCTGCTGCAGCACCTGCGCGGCGATGTCGTTGATGTAGTCACCCGCGTAACCGTCGTCGGGGGTGGGTTCGCCCTTGGCGGCGGCGATCAGCGAGCTGGCGAAGCGGTCGATCTGGGCGCCGTGGTCGTTGAAGTAGTATTCGCGCTCCACGGCGGCGCCCTGGGTGGACAGCAGCCGGCCCAGCGCGTCGCCGACGGCGGCCCAGCGGGTGCCGCCGATGTGGATGGGCCCGGTGGGGTTGGCCGACACGAACTCGAGGTTGATCTTGTGTCCCGCCAGCGCCGCGGAGTGACCGTATCCGTCGCCGGCGTCGATGACGTTGTCGACCACCGCGGCCTGCGCCGACGCCTCGAGGCGCAGGTTGATGAAGCCGGGCCCGGCGACCTCGGCGGCGGCGACGCCGTCGGCCTGCGCCACCGCTTCGGCGAGCCAGCCGGCCAGCTCGCG
>NZ_LZKC01000393.1:0-936 GCF_001672685.1 Mycobacterium sp. E2462 | reverse complement strand
CGGGCGGCCTGACCAGCCGCCGCCGCCGCCCCCCGCCGACATGACCCACGCCACCCAAGTTGCCCAACCCCAAAGACGCGAACTGCGGCGTCGGGAACCACGCACCACCAGCACCCACCGTCGCACCACCGGGACCGAACGTCAGCTGCTGACCGATCGACCAGCCGAAGTTGGCGATACCGTTCGAGAAGTACGCCAGACCCGACGTCAGCTTGAAAATTACGTTGTACAACGTGGGATTCAGGCCCAAGAAATTGTTGTTGGGTGTGGGAAGTCCAAACCCGATAAGGTCCTGAATGAGGTTCTGCAGCCAGGTGAATGGCCCTGGGTCGTCGGCCGCGGCAGCGGTTGTGGCGAGTTGCTGCATCGGTGCGACCGCGCCAAGCTGAGACCCGGTGTTGGACGCCGCGTGTGCGACATTTCCTGCGGGCTCGGTGGCAGCCCGGGAGACGGCCATGGCCTGGTCGGTGGTGACGGAGTTGAGCGGCGGTCCGTGGGTGGGGCCGGCGTCGGCGTCGATGCTTAAGGCGGTGACGCCGTATGTGTCGTGGTTGTCGGTGATGGCGGCGATGGCGGAGGAGACGGCGAGTCAGGGTCGGGCGGCGGCGGCGGCGTATGAGGCGGCGTTCGCGATGACGGTGCCGCCGCCGGCGATCGCGGCGAATCGGGTGCTGCTGGCGACGCTGGTCGCCACTAATTTTTTTGGGCAGAACACTCCGGCGATCGCCGCCACCGAGGCCGACTACGGGCTGATGTGGGCTCAGGACGCGGTGGCGATGTATGGCTATGCGGGTGCCTCGGTGTTGGCCTCGGCGCTCGAGCCGTTCCCGGCGCCGCCGAACACCACGACCCCGGACGCCACCACCGACCAGGCCATGGCCGTCTCCCGGGCTGCCACCGAGCCCGCAGGAAATGTCGCACACGCGGCGGCCAACA
>NZ_LZKC01000392.1:0-14043 GCF_001672685.1 Mycobacterium sp. E2462 | reverse complement strand
ACGCGTTGCCCCCGGAGGATCGCATTCAGCTGCAGGACCTGCCGGTCCTGAACCTGGCCGTCTTCGGCACGGCGCTGGTGGTGTTGTTCCTGGCCGGCTGGATGGTGAACCTGAAGCTGCTGATGCCGGTCTTCCGCTGGCAGCGCCGCGACAACCTGCTTGCCGAGGCCGATCCCGCCGCCACCGAGCTGGCCCGCAGCCGGGCCCTGCGGATGCCCTTCTACCGCACGCTGATCAGCATGGCGGCCTGGTGCATCGGCGGCGTGGTGTTCATCATCGCCAGTTGGTCCGTCGCCCGGTTCGCCGCGCCGATCGTGGCCGTCGCCACCGGGCTGGGCGCCGCCGCGACCGCGATCATCGGCTACCTGCAGTCCGAGCGGGTGCTGCGCCCCGTCGCCGTGGCGGCCCTACGCAGCGGCGTGCCGGAGAACGTCCAGGCGCCCGGGGTCATCCTGCGGCAGATCCTGACGTGGATGCTGTCCACCGCGGTGCCGGTGCTGGCGATCGTGCTGGCCGTGGTCGCCGACAAGGCGTCGCTGCTGCACGCCACGCCCGAGAAGCTGTTCACCCCCATCCTGCTGCTGGCGGTGGCGGCGCTGGGCATCGGGCTGGTCAGCACCCTGCTGGTGGCCATGTCGATCGCCGACCCGCTGCGGCAGCTGCGCTGGGCGCTCTCGGAGGTGCAGCGCGGAAACTACAACGCGCACATGCAGATCTACGACGCCAGCGAGTTGGGCCTGCTGCAGGCCGGGTTCAACGACATGGTGCGCGACCTGTCCGAGCGCCAGCGGTTGCGGGACCTGTTTGGCCGCTACGTGGGCGAGGACGTGGCCCGCCGGGCCCTGGAACGCGGCACCGAGCTGGGCGGCCAGGAACGCGACGTCGCGGTGCTGTTCGTGGACCTCGTGGGCTCCACCAAGCTGGCGTCCACCCGCCCGCCGGCCGAGGTGGTGCACCTGCTCAACGAGTTCTTCCGCGTCGTGGTGGACACGGTCGGCCGGCACGGCGGGTTCGTCAACAAGTTCCAGGGTGACGCCGCGCTGGCCATCTTCGGCGCGCCGATCGAGCACCCCGACTCCTCGGGCGGGGCGCTGGCCGCGGCCCGCGAACTGCACGACGAGCTGCTGCCGGTGATCGGCTCGGCGGAGTTCGGCATCGGGGTGTCGTCCGGGCGTGCCATCGCCGGCCACATCGGCGCGCAGGCCCGCTTCGAGTACACCGTCATCGGCGACCCGGTGAACGAGGCCGCCCGCCTGACCGAGCTGGCCAAACTGGAACCCGGCCACGTGTTGGCCTCGGCGATCGCGGTCAGCGGCGCGCTGGACGCCGAGGCGCTGTGCTGGGACGTCGGCGAGGTGGTCAACCTGCGCGGCCGCACGGCGCCCACCCAGTTGGCCCGGCCGGTGAAGCTGGCCGACTCCCCCGACGCGGCGTCCGCCCGCACCCAGGCGGCCCTGCGGGAGCTGCCCAGCGAGGCGATCGGCCCCGGTTTCTAGCCGTCGTCAGCCGCGCTTGGCGGCCTTCTTGGCGGCGGCCTTCTTGGCCGGGGCCTTGCGGGTGGCCTTCTTGGCGGGCCGCTTGACCGGCCCGCGGGCCCGCCGATCGGCCAGCAGCTCGGCGGCGCGCTCGTCGGTCACCGAAGCCACGTCGTCGCCCTTGCGCAGACTGGCGTTCGTCTCGCCGTCGGTGACGTAAGGGCCGAACCGGCCGTCCTTGATCACCATCGGCTTGCCCGACACCGGGTCGGCGCCCAGCTCGCGCAGCGGCGGCGCGGCGGCCGCCTGCCTGCCGCGGCGCTTGGGTTCGGCGTAGATCTTCAGCGCCTCGTCGAGGGTGATGTCGAACATCTGCTCCTCGGTCGCCAGCGAGCGAGAATCGGTGCCGCGCTTCAGGTATGGGCCATACCGGCCGTTCTGCGCGGTGATCTCCTCGCCGGTGGCCGGGTCGACCCCGACGACCCGCGGCAACGACAGCAGCCGCAGCGCGTCCTCCAGCGTGATGGTCTGCAGGTCCATGCTGCGCAGCAGCGAACCGGTGCGCGGCTTGGGGCCGGTGGGCTTCTTGCCCTTCTTCGCCGGCGCCCCGCTGTCGTCGTCGGGCGGCTCCGGCAGGACCTCGCTCACGTACGGGCCGTAGCGGCCGTCCTTGGCGACGATCTCGTGGCCCGTCGCCGGGTCCACCCCCAGCACGCGGCCCTCCTGCGGCGTCGCGAACAGCTGCTCGGCCACCTCCAGGGTGAGCTCGTCGGGGGTCAGCGAGTCGTTGAGGTTGGCCCGCTGCGGTTTCAGTTCGCCGCTGGGATCATCGGGGTCGCCGGTCACCATCCGCTCCAGGTACGGACCGTTCTTGCCGACGCGCACGTACACCGGCCGGCCCTGCTCGTCGTCGAAAAGCCTGATGGAGTTGACTTCCCGGGCGTCGATGCCTTCGAGGTTGACGCCGACGAGCTTCTTGAGGCCCCCGGAACGGGCCACCGAGTCGGTCACCCCGTGGTCGCCGCCGAAGTAGAAGCGGTTGAGCCAGTCGGTGCGGCGCTCCTGGCCGGACGCGATCGCGTCCAGCTCGTCCTCCATCGCGGCGGTGAAGTCGTAGTCGACGAGCCGGCCGAAGTGCTGCTCGAGCAGCCCAGTGACGGCGAACGCGACCCACGAGGGCACCAGCGCGCTGCCCTTCTTGTGCACGTAGCCGCGGTCCTGGATGGTCTTGATGATCGACGAGTAGGTCGACGGCCGACCGATGCCCAGCTCCTCGAGCGCCTTGACCAGCGACGCCTCGGTGTACCGTGCCGGCGGATTGGTGGCGTGGCCGTCGGGGGTGAGTTCCAGGGCGTCAAGCCGCTGGCCCTGGGTCAGCTGCGGCAGCCGGCTCTCGGCGTCGTCGGCCTCTCCGCCGGCGAGCTCGTCGACGGTCTCGACGTAGGCCTTGAGGAAGCCCGGGAAGGTGATGGTGCGCCCGCTGGCCGAGAACACGACCTCTCTTCGGGTGCCGGCCGCCGTTGACTGGCCGCTGATCCGCAGGCTCAGCGTGGTGCCGCGCGCGTCGGCCATCTGGGAGGCCACGGTGCGTTGCCAGATGAGCTCGTAGAGCCGGAATTCGTCGCCGTCGAGCTCGCGGCGCACCGCGTCCGGCGTCGCGAACGCCTCGCCGGCGGGGCGGATCGCCTCGTGCGCCTCCTGCGCGTTCTTCACCTTGCGGGTGTACTGGCGCGGCGCGGCGGCGACGTATTCGGCGCCGTAGAGCTGGCGGGCCTGCGTGCGCGCGGCGTTGATCGCCGACTCCGACAGCGTCGTGGAGTCGGTACGCATATAAGTGATGTAGCCGTTCTCGTAGAGCCGCTGCGCGATGCTCATGGTGCGCTCGGAGGAGAACCGCAGCTTGCGGCCCGCCTCCTGCTGCAACGTCGACGTCATGAACGGGGCGTAGGGCCGCCGGGTGTAGGGCTTCTCTTCCACGGAGGCGACCGAGAGCTGGGCGCCGCGCAGGCCGCCGGCCAGCTCCGTCGCGCTCGCCTCATCCAAGATGACGACCTCGTTGGCCTTGCGCAGGTGCCCCAGCGAGTCGAAGTCGCGGCCCGTCGCCACCCGCAGTCCGTCGACGGAGGTCAGCCGGGCGGCGAAGGTGGGCGGGGAGGCCTGCGGGTCGGAGACGCTGGCGTCGAGCTGCGCGACGATGTCCCAGTACGACGCGCTGCGGAACGCCATCCGGTCGCGCTCGCGCTGCACGATGATCCGGGTGGCCACCGACTGGACCCGGCCCGCGGACAGCTTGGGCGCCACCTTCTTCCACAGCACGGGGCTGACCTCGTAGCCGTACAGGCGGTCCAGGATGCGGCGGGTCTCCTGCGCGTCGACCAGGTCGATGTCGAGGTCGCGGGGATTCTCCGCGGCCTCCAGGATGGCCGGCTCGGTGATCTCGTGGAACACCATCCGTTTGACCGGGACGTTCGGCTTGAGGGTCTCCAGCAGGTGCCAGGCGATGGCCTCGCCCTCGCGGTCACCGTCCGTGGCCAGGTAGAGCTCGTCGACGCCCTTGAGCAGGCCCTTGAGTTCGGTGACGGTGCTCTTCTTCTCCGGGCTGATGATGTAGAGCGGTTCGAAGTCGTGGTCGACGTTCACGCCGAGCCGCGCCCAGGGCTCCGACTTGTATTTCGCGGGGACGTCGGCGGCGGCGCGGGGCAGGTCGCGAATGTGGCCGCGCGAGGATTCGACGATGTAGGTGGGGCCGAGATAGGTGGCCAACTTCCGCGCCTTGGTCGGCGACTCGACAATGACGAGTCGCCTACGGCTCCCATTTCGGCCGCTCTCGCGGTCCGTCAGCTTCGGGTCAGCCAACTACGGTTACGCTCCATCTCTTATTCCCGGCCCCTTGAAGGCCGCCCTGCAGGAAGAATGACAGGCTCGCGTCGAAAATTCCGCGGAAATTCCCCGACGTTACCGTTCCTTCGCGCTCGGGCACCTGACAATTTCGCACCCTCGGGCGGGCCCGCGCAAACCGACGGACGCGACGTCCAGCCCTACCAGGCGGTCATACCCTCGGCCAGCGCGACGATGCATCGGGGTCCGCCGGCGGCTCGCCCACGTTCTCTACCAGCCGCGATAGCCTGCGACGGCCGCTGATCCGCAGCGCGGGCCGGCCGCCGCGGGTGCCGATGAGGGTGGGTGCGATTCCGACGCGCATGAGAGCCGACGCCAGCGGAGAGTGCGTGTCCGGCGCGTGCGGGTCCAGGGCCAGCAGGTAATGCTCGCCCTCCGGGTTGCCGGCGGCCAGCGTCCACGCCCGCAGCTCCCGCGGGCCCGGCAGCCAGCGCGGCGGCACCGTTTTGACCGCGCCGCGGGTCCACTCCGCGGCGAGGGTCACCAGGGACCGGTCCACCGCGGTCCGCACCAACGGCGTGTCCTCGTCGGTGCGCCCGAGCTCGGCCACCAGTCCCGCCTCCCGGATCATCTCGGCCAGCGCCGCGGCCCGCCAGGAGGCCTCCACCACGACGGAGAGCCGGGCGCCGGCGGCGCCCGCCGTCACGATCTGCCCGGAGGCCGCCAGTACCCCGGAGAGGTCGGCGACCGCGGGGGGCACCGACTCCGCCGTAAAGAAGGACAGCTGGCTCACGCCCCCGACAGTAGGCCCTCGGCCCGGCCCCCGTCTCGAGGCGACCGGCGCGGCGGCGGGGGCGATCGGGGTGCCAAACGAAAACCCCCCGGGTCCCGCTCGTGCGGGACAGCTCGGGGGGTTGCTCGTGGAGTTCTAGCCTCGTCGTCTCAGACGGAGCGGACTCCGGTGGCCTGGGGGCCCTTAGGGCTGTGGCCGATCTCGAACTCGACCTTTTGGTTTTCCTCAAGGGTGCGGAAACCCGAACCCTGGATCTCCGTGTAGTGGACAAAAACATCCGCGGAACCGTCTTCGGGGGCAATGAACCCGAAGCCCTTCTCCGCGTTGAACCACTTCACAGTTCCCTGTGGCATCTCTCGATCTTTCCTTCTCTTCTGGGTGCGGGGCATCGCTTTTCGATGCCCCGGGCCTGGTACGACCGCCATACCTCGCTGAGTCGCCGGAACTTCACCCGACCGATTAACCTCGCAGGAACCGCGGCCGCAACACAAGATCCTGCGAAAGTTTGACACGAACACAGAAGCTGCGACCGCAATCATCCAACCACGTTCGCGGCGTCGGCGACAGACTTGCGCCGCGTATGGATTCGAAAGGGTGTGAGGTGGCGGGTTTCGGCAGCGAGCTGCTCGCCGTCGCGCTCGCGGGAACCGCGTCGGGCGAGCAGCCCCTGCGTCATGTCGCCGAGCTGCCCCCGCGGGGCGGCCAACCGCACGGTTGGCCGCAGTGGCTGGATCCCGAGGTGATCGGCGCCTTGGCGCAGCGCGGCATCGCCGCGCCGTGGTCGCATCAGGCCGAGGCGGCCGAGCTGGCCTGGGCCGGCAGGCACGTCGTGGTGAGCACCGGTACCGCGTCGGGCAAATCCCTGGCCTACCAACTGCCCGTGCTGAACGCGCTGACCACGGATCCGCGCGCCCGCGTGCTGTATTTGTCGCCGACGAAGGCGCTGGGTCACGACCAGTTACGCGCGGCGCACGCGCTGACCACCGCCATCCCGCGGCTGCGTGACCCCGGTTTCGCGGTGGCGCCCACCGCCTACGACGGTGATAGCGCGCCCGAGGTGCGCCGGTTTGCGCGGGAACGCTCCCGCTGGCTGTTCTCCAATCCCGACATGATCCACCTGTCGATCCTGCGCAACCACGCCCGCTGGGCCGTCCTGCTGCGCAGCCTCCGCTTCATCGTGGTCGACGAATGCCATTACTACCGTGGGGTTTTCGGATCTAACGTGGCGATGGTGCTGCGCCGGCTGTTGCGGTTGTGCGCCCGCTACTCCAGCGCCCCGACGGTCGTCTTCGCCAGCGCCACAACCGATTCGCCGGGCGCGACGGCCGCCGAGCTGATCGGCTCGCCCGTCGAGGAGGTGTCCGCAGACGGTTCGCCGCAGGGGGCGCGGACCGTGGCGTTGTGGGAACCCGCGTTGTTGGCGGACCTGACGGGTGAGAACGGGGCGCCGGTGCGCCGCTCCGCGGGCGCCGAGGCCGCGCGGGTGATGGCGGACCTGGTGGCCGAGGGCGCGCAGACGCTGACGTTCGTCCGATCGCGCCGGGCCGCGGAGCTGACGGCCCTCGGGGCGCAGGCCCGCCTGGGCGACACCGCCCCGCAGCTGGCACAGCAGGTCGCCTCGTACCGGGCCGGCTACCTCGCCGAGGACCGCACCGCGCTGGAACGCGCCCTCGCCGAGGGCCGGCTGCGCGGGTTGGCCACCACCAACGCGCTGGAGTTGGGGGTGGACATCGCCGGGCTGGACGCCGTGGTGCTGGCCGGCTTCCCCGGCACCGTCGCATCGTTCTGGCAACAGGCCGGCCGCTCGGGGCGCCGCGGGCAGGGCGCCCTGGTGGTGCTGATCGCCCGCGACGACCCCCTGGACACCTACCTGGTTCACCACCCCGCCGCGCTGCTGGACAAGCCGGTGGAGCGGGTGGTGATCGACCCCACCAACCCCCACATCCTGGGGCCTCATTTGCTGTGCGCCGCAACCGAATTGCCGCTGGAGGAGGCCGAGGTGCGCGATTTCGGCGCCGCGGGCGTGGTGGCCGAGCTCGTCGAGGACGGTCTGCTGCGGCGCCGCGGCGGCAGGTACTTTCCCGCGCCCGGCCTGGAACCGCATGCGGCCGTGGACATCCGGGGCTCGGTGGGCGGGCAGGTCGTCATCGTGGAGGCGGACACCGGGCGGCTGCTGGGCAGCGCCGGCGCCGGGCAGGCGCAGCTGTCGGTGCACCCCGGCGCGGTCTACCTGCACCAGGGCGAGAGTTACGTCGTCGACTCCCTGGACCTCGACGAGGGCATCGCGTTCGTGCGCGCCGACGACCCGGGTTACGCGACGTTCGCGCGGGAGATCACCGACATCAGCGTCCTGGGCGCCGGCGAGCGCACCGAATACGGACCCGTCACCTTGGGGCTGGTGCCCGTGCGGGTCACCCACCGGGTGGTGGGTTACCTGCGCCGGCGGCTGTCGGGCGAGGTGATCGACTTCGTCGAGCTCGACATGCCAGAGCACACGCTGACCACCACCGCGGTGATGTACACCATCACCGAGGAGGCGTTGCTGCACAAGGGCATTGACGCCCCGCGGATCCCGGGCTCGCTGCACGCCGCCGAGCACGCTGCCATCGGGCTGCTACCGCTGGTCGCCAGTTGCGACCGCGGCGACATCGGCGGCCTGTCCACCGCGATCGGGCCCGACGGCGGGCTGCCCAGCGTCTTCGTCTACGACGGCCACCCGGGCGGGGCGGGCTTCGCCGAGCGGGGCTTTCGCCGCGCCCGCACCTGGCTGGCCGCGACGGCGGCGGCCATCGAGGCCTGCGAATGCCCGCGCGGCTGCCCGTCCTGCGTGCAATCGCCCAAGTGCGGCAACGGCAACGACCCGCTCGACAAGGCGGGTGCGGTTCAGGTGCTGCAGCTGGTGCTTGCCGAACTGCCCTGAGGCCGGACCGGGCCGAACTGCGTTGAGACCGACCGGGCCGTCATTGCCACGGATCGGCCGCGGCACCGTAAAATCGCGCCCATGGCCGCCCACGACTGGTTGCTCGTGGAGACATTGGGTGGTGATCCCACCGTCGTGGCGCAGGGGCGTCAGCTGAAGAACCTGGTGCCGATCAAGACCTTCCTGCGCCGCAGCCCCTACCTCTCCGCCGTCCGGACCGCGATCGCCGAGACGGTCCAGACGGGCCAGACCATGACCAGCATCACCCCGAAGCGCGACCGCGTCATCCGCACCGAGCCGGTCGTGATGTCCGACGGCTTCGTCCACGGCGTGCACGTGTGGATGGGACCCGCCGACGCCGAACCCCCCGAACGCCCGATTCCCGGGCCGCTGAAGTGGGACCTGACCATGGGCGTGGCCACCGACACCCGCGAGTCGCTGCTCAACAGCGGCAAGAACCCCGAGGTCGATGTCACCTACGGCCGGGCGTTCGCCGAAGACCTCCCGTCGCGCAAGCTCAACCCGAACGAGACCAAGGTGCTGGCGATGGCCGTCAAGGCCGAGCCCGACCAAACCCTGTGCAGCACCTGGGACGTGGCCGACTGGCAGGGGCGGCCCCTGCGGGTCGGGTTCGTCGCGCGCACCGGGCTGGAGGCCGGCCCCGACGGGCGCGACCACCTGGTGGCGCGAGCCATGAACTGGCAGTCGGAGCTGAAGGGCCCGGTCGAGTCGACCGACGATCTGGCGCAACGAATTTTGAGCGGCCTGGCGCAGGCCGGCGTGCACCGGGCGCTGGTGAACCCCAAGAACTGGTCGCTGCTGAAGTGGCTCGACGAGCCCTGCACGTTCTACGACTGGCGTGGCAACAAGACGGGCAAGCCCCGGGTACACCCCGACGACGAGCAGTCGGTGGCCGAGATGACAACGCAATTCGCCGACGGCCCGATCAGCCGGGTGCTGCGCATGCCCGGCCAGGACGGGAACTGGGTGCCCGTACACGTGACCATCAACCGGGTCGAGCTCGAACCGGACGCGTACGCCGGGCTGGTCTCGCTGCGGCTACCGAGCGACGAGGAGATCGCCGACGCCGAGTTTTCGCACAGCCCGGAACCGGCGGGCTAGTCGAGCACCGGCAACATCCGCTGCGCGGCCACCGACAACCGTTGCCCGGCGAGCTGCGGCCACGCCTGCACCGCGCAGAACGGGGCGCACTGGTCCTGCTCCGATCGGGTGCCGACGTGCACGCAGCACTGCGCGAGCCGCTCTTCGATCATCGTCGACATGTCCATGAACGGTTTGACCGTGAGGCGAACGACGCGCTCGCCCAATAACCGCCTGAGCTGGCCGCGCCGCCCGGGCAGCGCCGTGGAGGCGACGGTCAGCAGGGTGGCCATTCCGAGGTCGCAGTTCTCGCAGATGAGCCGCCACACGTCGGACATCTGCGGGTGCGACAGCGAGGACTGCTCCGAGAACAGGCCGAGCAGCGATTCCCGCACGGCCAGCCGCAGTTCGCGCGGCACGTCCTGATCGGCGATCCGGTTGGCGATCAGGCCCAGCTTGGCTTTCAGGTTGTCGTGGCCGATCAGGGCGACCAGCGAGCGCCACCGGCCGGCGTCGTCGCGGAGCGCGTAGCCGACCGAGCAGCAGTGCGGGTGCGAACACGGCAGCGCGGTCAGGTCCCGCCAGGTGAGCAGGCCATCGGTCTGCGGGCCCAGCCTTTTCAGCACGCCCGTGTGGGTGAGCCGGCGCTGCGGGTCGATGAAACCGCTCCGACCGGAACCGAATTGGGGCTGGATGCATACCCCGCCGACGTAAGGCGTCGCCAGGCCGAGCTTGACGACGTCGCCGATCTCGTGGTCGTTGACGCCCAACGCCGCGGTCATCACGAGCGTGGTGAAGATCTCCCGCTCGGAGAGCCGGCGCAGCGCGGCCTGCTTGAGGCGGCGCAGGTCGCCACCGCGGTGGTATTCGTGGGCGCCCAGCGACAGGCCGTCGTACTGGAGGTAGACCTCGGCGCGCTCCCGATGCTGGGTCAACAGGTCCAGCAGCTCGTCGACCTGCGCGATGCGGATTCCGTTGCTATTGATCAGGATTCGCGTGATGGGACGCGCGCTGAGCTCAGCCAGCAGCTCCGCAAGGTGCGGGTGCAGCGTGGGTTCGCCGCCGCTGAGCATCACCACGTCGAGCCGGCCGTTCTCGCGGGCGAGCCGCTGATCGACGTTGGCGAGCACGTCGGCGACCGCGACGACGTTGCGCAGGTTCGGCGAGGAATCGGTGAAGCAGGTGGGGCAACGCAGGTTGCAGGTCTCGGCGATGTCCTCGAGCAGGATGCAGGTGTGCTGCGTCTGCATCTGCGGCAGGCCACGCAGGTACGCCGCGGGAACCGGGTCGAAGTTGCCCGCCCTGTCCGGGACGTGCTGCTTGGTCGGCGCGGTCCACTCCTCGAGGTAGGACAGGATCTGCGCGTCCTCGTCGTAGAGCGTTCGCACCAAACCGTGTGTCGGGCAGCCGCGTTCGAGCCACACCTGGCCGTCGTCGCGCACGCTCAGCCAGCCGCTGAGCCTTGCCACCTGCGCCAGCGGGCGATCCGGCCGCTCGTCGTGGCAGCGCGGGCAGAAGGCGTTGACGTAGCGGTGGATCCGGTCGCCGCGCAGCTCCATGCCCGTCATCGCGTCAGGTGATACAGCGTCGGGTTGAGCCCGGTGCAGAAGCCGACGGTGACGATCGAGGTGAGCGCCCAGCCGATCATCAGTCCCATCCCGATCCCTCTCGTCCAGACACTCTTGTTGGCGAACACCAGCGCGCCCCCACCGACGAAGGCGATCAACGCGAGCAGCGCCGCCCCGGCCGCGAACGCGAACTTCGGCGGGATCAGGTTGGCCAGCCCGAACAGCACCATGGGGCCGACGACCGCGTTGAGCCCGCCGAAGAGCACCACCCCGGCGAAGGCGGCCCCGAACACTTCGCCGCCGCTGGGCTTGGGCGGCGGCGGTGGCTGCCACCCGGGATACGGCTGCCCGTGGTAGGGGTAACCGGGCGGCGGCCAGTCCTCGGGCCGCCAGCCCGGCGGCGGTCCCGGCGGTGGGGTGCTCACGCGGCGACCGCCCGCCGGTTCAGCACGGCGTCGTAGTGGCCGCGCCGGTAGCCGTGGCGCAGCCGGACCGCGATCAGCGCCAGGGACGGCAGGAGGAACCATTGCGGGCGGGTCAGGCCCAGCCACACCGTGTCGTTGGCCCGCACGAACTCGACGAAGAACCGGAACACCGCGTAGCCGGCGATGTAGAGGACGAAAAGCTCGCCGGGTTGGGTCACCCGCCCGCGGAGCCACAGCAGCGCCGCGAAGGCGGCCAGCTGGAACGCGATCTCGTAGAGGAACGACGGGTGCATCGCCGCGCCGGTCAGGCAGCCGGGGCACTTGGGCGTGGTCACGGCGGCGTGCACACCCCACGGCAGGCTCGTCGGGCGGCCCGGCGCCTCGGTGAGGTGGCACCCGATGCGGCCGACGGCCATGCCCAGCGCGACCGCCGGGGCGAACAGGTCGCCGGTCTTGCCGGTGTAGCCGCCGATCCGCTTGGCGATCAGCACCCCGACGTAGGCGCCCAGCAGGCCGCCCAGGATGCTGCGCGACCCGAACTGCCACGCCTGCAACAGCGTTGGGTTCCCGCGGACGTCGAGGTGCTCGGCCCAGCCGGACAGGCGCATGCCGATCGCGCCGCCGACGAGCGCGCCGGTGACCGCCACCAGGGACTGTTCGTTGACCGCGCCGCGCCGGCGGGCCTCGGCGGCGAACACGACCGCGGCGACCAGCACCCCCAACCCCACGAAGACGCCGTGCACTGGCAACACCAGCGGGCCGATCCGCCACTGCGGGATCACGCGGCAAGAGTACCGGCAAACCCCCGGCGGCGGACCTCATCGGCCGCTTCTCGACTCGGCCGCCGCCACCGGTCCGGCGCGCGCCGCCGCTTGCGCGGTGCCGGCCGGGCCGGCGGCCACCCGCACCGTGACGATCACGTCCAGCCCGTCCACCTCGCAGCGGGAATCGTCGACCCGCATCCGGCGCGCCACCGCGCCCGCCCGGGCGCAGGCCGCCTGCGCGCCCGCGGGCAGCCGGGCCGCGCCCGCCACCGCGGCCAGGTCGGCGACCGCCTGGGCCCGGTGCCGCGCCACGACCGCCGTGCCCAGGTACACGCCGGCGCCGCCGACCGCGAACAGCGCCACCACCAGCCACGCCGCCACCAGCGTGGCCGAGCCGCGCTCACCTCGGCGGGGACCGGCCGCTCGCGGCCGCGGGTTCGATCGCCGACACGGCCTGGGCCCGAATGTCCAAGGCCGGCAGGATGGTCGAGCGCGCCACCACCGTGGCCACCACGAACTCTCCCTCCCGACGCACGTCGACGCGGGCGCCGGCGGGCGCGAGGCGACGCGCGGTGAGCACCGCGGACTCTCGGTCGCCGCGCCCGGCCAGCCGGGCCGCCTCCCGCGCGGCGTCGACGCAGCGCACCTGCGCCGAGACGGCGGCGACGCCGGCCAGGCACAGCACCAACACCACGACCAGGGCGGCGATGCCCAGGGCCGCCTCGACGGTGCTGGCACCGGCACTGCCCGTCAGACCTTGGTGCTCAGCGCGCGGCCGATGATCTTGGTCAGGGCCGACACGATCGAGTCGCCGGTGACCACGGTGTAGAGGATGGCGCCGAATGCCGCCGCGGCCACGGTGCCGATAGCGTATTCGACCGTCGACATCCCCGACTCGTCGACCGCCAGCACGGCCAGCCGCGTGGCCAACCCACGAAACCTGTTGCGCATCAAGGAGTTCCTTTCGTTTCACAGTAGGCCCGACTGCAGGACGTTTCGGGCCAGCCCGGCCACCACCGGCACGATGCCCAGGCACACGAACGCCGGCAGAAAGCACAACCCGAGCGGTCCGGCGATGAGCACCCCGGCCCGTTCGGCGGCCGCGGCGGCGGCGTGCGCCGAGTCGTGGCGGCACTGGTCGGCCAGGTCGGCGACGCCGCCCGCCAGCGCGGCGCCCGACGCCGCCGAACGGCGGGCCAGCCGCAGCAACGCGTCGATCTGCGCGTCGGCCGCCGGCAGCTCCGGCGGAACCGACCACGCGACGGCCGGGTCTGCGCCGAGCGCGAGCAGGTCGGCGGCGCGGCGCAGGATACGGGCCAGCGGGGGCGGCGCCGACGGTGCCGCGGCCGCCGCGGCGCTCGACACCGCCATGCCCGACGCCAGGCACACGGCCAGCACGTCGAGGCACGAGGCGACCGCCAGCGGGTCGGGCCGGGTGCCAGACACAGCGCCGCGGCCAGCAGCGCCGCCGCCGCGTTCACGCCACCACCCGGTCGATGATGCGGTCCGACCACAACAGCCCGGCGCACGCCAGCGTCGCCCCGACGGCCAGCAGGCAGCCGCCCGCCCGGCCGCCGAGAAGGAACGCCAGGGGCCGGGCGCCGACGAGCTGGCCCAGGAGCACCCCCAGCAGCGGCAGGCCCGCGAGGATCGCCGCGGTCGCGCGCGCCCCGGCGAGGCTGGCGGACACGCGTGCCGAAAACCGTTGTCTCTCGGCGATATCGCGCTGGGCGGCCCGCATCAGCGTGGCGATGGCCAAGCCGTGCTCGCTGGCCAGCCGCCAGCACAGCGCGAGCCGGTCCCAGTGCATCGGCAGGGCCGAGCGCCGGGCGACGGCGCGCAGGCCCGCCGCGACGTCGGCGCCGAGCCTGGCCCGCGCCGCCACCGACCGCAGCGACGCGCCGACCGGTCCGCCGCTCTCGTCGGCGGCGATGTCGAACGCGCGCACGGGGTGCGATCCGGCCCGCAGCTCACCGACGAGCACGTCGAGCGCGGATTCCATGGTGCGGCCCTCCGCGACGGCGCGGGCGGCGCGGCGGCGGCGGCGAAACCGCGCGCCGGCGGTGCCGCCCAGCACCGCCAGGCACCACACCATCGGCGCGGGCAGCACGACCAGGGCGGCGCACGCGCCGGCCGCGGCGAGCCAGCCCGCCGCCCGG
>NZ_LZKC01000391.1:0-6258 GCF_001672685.1 Mycobacterium sp. E2462 | reverse complement strand
CCGCGACCTGGGCGTCTTCACCCAGACCGAGGTGCGCCCGCTGGTAATGACCAGCCGGGCGGCGGTGGACGCCGCCCGCCGCCACCTCACCGATCTCGGTGAGGTCGTCGACTGTTCCGCGACCGACCCCCACGCCGTCGACCCGGCCGCGCTGCTCGCCGCGCTGCGCGACCGCGGCTTGCGCCGCGTCCTCACCGAGGGCGGCCCGACGCTGCTGGGCGCGTTCGTCGACGCCGAGCTGCTCGACGAGCTGTGCCTGACGGTCGCGCCGTTCGTGGTGGGCGGCTCCGCGCCGCGCATCGCCGCGGGCCTCGGGCAGCTGCGCACCGCGATGCGCCGTGCCCACGTCCTGACCGACGAGGCCGGCTACCTATACACCCGCTACGTGCGGGCCTAGCTACTGTGGTCGGCATGAGTCGGCAATCGGCGCGCGTCGCGGTCCTGGTCGCCGTGGCCGCGCTGCTGGCCGGCTGCGTTCCCGGGCTGGCCGCCGACCCGCGGTTCGCCACGAATTCCGGCGCCCGCCCGCAGGGCGCGGCCACCCCGAAACCGGCGCCCAGCGGGCCGCCGCCGATCGCCGCGCCCAAGAACGACCTGGCGTGGCACGACTGCACCTCCAAGGTGTTCGCCGACGCGGCCGTGCCCGCGCCCGGCGGCGTCCAGCTGGACTGCGCCAGCTACGACGCCGACCTGGACCCGGTCAACGGCGGGACCGGCACCGTCAGCGTCGGCGTGGTGCGCGCCCGCTCCAACCAGACCCCGCGCGACGCCGGGCCCCTGGTCTTCACCACCGGATCCGACCTCGCGTCGTCGGTGCAGTTGCCCGTCTGGTTGGCCCGGGGCGGCGCCGACGTGCTGGCCGGGCATCCGATCGTCGCCGTCGACCGGCGCGGCATCGGCATGTCGAACCCGATCGACTGCCGCGACAAGCTGGACCGCCAGGAGATGCGCGACCAGGCCCAGTTCCAAAGCGGTGACGACCCGGTGGCCAACCTCTCCGACATCGCCAACAACGCCACGACGAACTGCACCGACGCCATCGCGCCCGGCGCCACCGCCTACGACGACGCGCACGCCGCCTCCGACATCGAGCGGCTGCGCAATCTGTGGGACGTGCCCGCCGTCGCGCTGATCGGCGTCGGCAATGGCGCCCAGGTGGCACTGGCCTACGCCGCCGCCCGACCCGACAAGGTCGCCCGGCTGATCCTGGACTCCCCGATCGCGCTGGGCGTCAACGCCGAGGCCGCGGCCGAACAGAAGGTCAAGGGCCAACAAGCCGCGCTGGACGCCTTCGCCGGGCAATGCGTGGCGGTGAGCTGCGCGCTGGGCCCCGACCCGAAGGGCGCCGTCGCCGGGTTGCTGGCCGACGCCCGCGCCGGCCGCGCACCAGGCGGCGTGTCCGTCGCCCAGCTCGCCCACGCCATCGCCGTCGCGCTGGGCTTCCCCGTCGGCGGCCGCGTCGATGCCACCACCAACCTGGCCAACGCGCTGGCAGCCGCGCGGTCCGGCGACGGCGGCGCGCTGACCGCCCTGATCAACCGTGCGGACGCGCTGCGGGACTCCGACGGCCAGTTCGTCAACGGCTGCAGCGACGCGGTCAACCGGCCGACTCCGGACCGGGTGCGGGAACTCGTGGTGGCGTGGGGCAAGCTCTACCCGCAGTTCGGCACCGTCGCCGCGCTCGATCTCGTCAAGTGCGTGCACTGGCCCACGGTGTCGCCGCCGCCCGCGCCGAAGACGCTGAAAGTCGACGTCCTGTTGATGGGCGTGCAGAACGACGCGATCGCGGGCAACGAGGGTGTCGCGGCGACCGCGGCGGCGGTCATCAACGCCAACGCGGCCAGCAAGCGGGTGATGTGGCAGGGCATCGGCCACGGCGCCAGCATCTACTCGAACTGCGCGGTTCCGCCGCTGACCGGCTACCTCAGCAGCGGTAAGTTGCCCGGCACCGACACGTACTGCCCGGCCTGACACTGCTTTCCGCGCAGGATCGGCGCCGGTGTACGGTGCGCTGGTGACCGCAGCTGACCCGACCCTGCGTGAGCGGCTGGGGGCCGCCTTCGGTCCGCGCACCAGCGCCCCGAGCGCCGCGACGATCCTGCGCTCCGCGCTGTGGCCGCTGGCTATCCTCTCGGTGCTGCACCGCAGCATCATCCTCACCCTCAACGGCAACATCACCGACGACTTCAAGCCGGTGTACCGCGCGGTGCTCAACTTCCGGCGCGGCTGGGACATCTACAACGAGCACTTCGACTACGTCGACCCGCACTACCTGTATCCGCCCGGTGGCACGCTGCTGATGGCCCCGTTCGGCTTCCTGCCGTTCTCGCCGTCGCGGTACCTGTTCATCCTCATCAACACCGTGGCCATCCTGATCGCCTGGTACCTGCTGCTGCGGATGTTCAAGTTCACGCTGTCCTCGGTGGCCGCGCCGGCCCTGCTACTGGCGATGTTCTGCACGGAAAGCGTGACCAGCACGCTGGTGTTCACCAACATCAACGGGTGCGTGCTGCTCGCCGAGATCCTGTTCCTGCGTTGGCTGTTGGACGGCCGGGTCAGCCGCCAGTGGTGGGCCGGCCTGGCGATCGGGCTGACCCTGACCCTCAAGCCGGTGCTCGGGCCGCTGCTGCTGCTACCCCTGCTGAACCGGCAATGGCGGGCGCTCCTGCCGGCCATCGCGGTCCCCGTCGTGGTCAACGTGGTGGCGTGGCCGTTGGTGAGCGACCCGATGGACTTCGTCACCAAGACCGTGCCCTACTTCCTGGGCACCCGCGACTACTTCAACAGCTCCGTCGAGGGCAACGGCGTGTATTTCGGCCTGCCCACGGCGCTGATCGTGTTCCTGCGGGTCATGTTCACGGTGCTGATGATCGGCGCGATGTGGCTGCTGTACCGCTACTACCGCACGCGCGACCCGCTGTTCTGGTTCACCACCTCGTCGGGGGTGCTGCTGCTGTGGTCGTTCCTGGTGTCGTCGCTGGCCCAGGGCTACTACTCGATGATGCTGTTCCCGTTCCTGATGACGGTGGTGCTGCGCAATTCGCTGATCCGGAATTGGCCGGCGTGGCTGGGGATCTACGGGTTCCTGACGCTCGACGACTGGCTGATCTACAAGTACATGCGCTACGGCCGCGCCCTGCACTACCTGAAGATCACCTACGGCTGGTCGTTGCTGCTGATCGTGGCGTTCACCGTGCTGTACTTCCGCTACCTGGACGCCAAGGCCGAGGGCCGGCTGGACGACGGCATCGACCCGGCGTGGCTGACGGCGGAGCGGGCCGCGGGCCCATCGGGTTAGCGTGGAGGCATGACCTCCTCCAATGTGTCGCGCCCCAAGGTGCAGCTGACTGACGACGAGTGGCGCAAGAAGCTGTCGCCGGAAGAATTCCACGTGCTGCGCCAAGCGGGCACCGAGCGACCCTTCACCGGCGAGTACACCGACACCAAGACCGCGGGCGTGTACGAGTGCCGCGCCTGCGGCGCCGAACTGTTCCGCAGCACCGAGAAATTCGAGTCGCACTGCGGCTGGCCGTCCTTCTTCGACCCGGCCAACTCCGACGCGGTGATCCTGCGCCCCGACCACTCGCTGGGCCGCACGCGCACCGAGGTGCTGTGCGCGAACTGCCACAGCCACCTGGGCCACGTCTTCGAGGGCGAGGGCTACCCGACGCCGACCGACCAGCGGTACTGCATCAACTCTGTGTGCCTGCGCCTGGTGCCGAGCGGCGGCTAGGCAACGCCGCTAGTCCACCCGGGTGGCGTGGACCTCCCAGAACGGGGCGTGCACCCGGCCGTTGACCAGCCACGGTTCCATGGCGCGGAACCGCGTGAGCATGTCCTCGGTGCGGTCGGCCATGTCGGGGTTGCGGGCGGCCATCATCTCGATCTGTTCGGCGCTCATGTTGACCAGATAGGTGGTCGGGCCGAGGTAGGTGATCTCCCAGCCGGCGGGCGGCAGCACCGACCGGAAGTCGTCCTCGGACAGCGACCGCATCATGGTGAAGCCGTTGACGTCGTGCTGCCCGAATTCGAACATGTACAGCCGCGCGCCGGGCCGGGTGGCCCGGTGCAGCGCCTGCGCGTAGGACCGCTGCAGCTCCGGGTCGGTGTTGAAGGTGTGATAGAAGGCGCAGTCCACGACGGTGTCGAACCGGTTCTCCAGCCCGTCGAGCTTGGTGGCGTCGGCCAGCTGGAAGTCGACCGAGACGCCGGCGGCGCGCGCGTTCTCCCGGGCCCGCTCGAGGGCGGTCGCCGAACCGTCGATGCCGGTGGCCGCGTACCCGTTAGCCGCGTAGTAGATCGCGTGGTGCCCCGGACCGGTGCCCGGGTCCAGCACGTCGCCCTTGACGGCGCCGAGAGCGACGAGTCGCTGCACCACCGGCTGCGGGCCGCCGATGTCCCACGGCGTGGCGGCGGGCAGCCCGTGCGACGTCCGGTCGTCGCGGTACATCTCCTCGAAACGGGCGGGGTCGGTGACGTCGGGGTGGCTCATCTGGTTCTCCTAGGCGGTCACGGAAGCGAATTGATCAGCTGCTCGACGGCCACGCGCGGCCCGGTGAAAAACGGTGTCTCCTCGCGGGTGTGCCGACGCGCGTCGGTGGCCCGCAACTCGCGCATCAGGTCGACGATGCGGTGCAGCTCGGGTGCCTCGAACGCCAGGATCCACTCGTAGTCGCCGAGGGCGAACGCCGGCACCGTGTTGGCGCGGACATCCTTGTACTCCCGGGCGGCCATGCCGTGCTCGGCCAGCATGCGGCGGCGCTCCTCGTCCGGCAGCAGGTACCACTCGTAGGACCGCACGAACGGATACACGCAGATGTAGGCGCCGGGCTCCTCACCGGCCAGGAACGCCGGGATGTGGCTCTTGTTGAACTCGGCCGGCCGGTGCAGCGCCACGCTGCTCCATACCGGCGCGCTCACCCGGCCCAGCGCGGTGCTGCGCCGGAAATCGGCGTACGTCGCCTGCAGCGCCTCGACGCGCTCGGCGTGCGTCCAGATCATGAAATCGGCGTCGGCGCGCAGGCCCGCCACGTCGTAGAGGCCGCGGACCACGACGCCGCGCTCCTCCTGCTGCTTGAAGAAGGTCGCGGCGTCGTCGATGACGGCGTCCCGGTCCTCGCCGAGCTCACCCGGCTCCACCGAGTAGACCGAGAACATCAGGTAGCGGATCGTCGTGTTCAGGGTCTCGTAGTCGAGTTTGGCCATGAAACCTATCGTGCCACTTGCGCGTCCACGTCCCCGACCGCCCTGATCACGCGCTCGGCGGCCCGCCCGGCCGCGCCCACGCACGCGGGCACCCCGATCCCGTCGAGGTAACTGCCGGCCACGGCCAGCGTCGGCGGCAGCCCGGCGCGCAGCTCGGCGACCAGCTCCGCGTGCCCCGGACCGTACTGGGGCATGGCGTCGAACCAGCGCTGCACGCGCACGTCGACGGGCTCGACGGTCAACCCGAACACCGTGCGCAGGTCCTCGCGGCCCCACGCCAACAGGTCGTCGTCGGAGGCGGTGACGGCCAGCCGCTCGCCGAACCGCCCGAACGACAGCCGCAGCAGCTGCGCGTCGCCGCGCATCCCCCACTTGCGTGACGACAGCGTGATGGCTTTGGCCCGCAACGCTTCACCCGTGGCCACCAGCACGCCGGACGACTCCGGGAACGGGGTGTCGGCGGGCACGGCCAGGGCCATCACCACCGACGAGGCGCTGGCGATGCGGCCCGCCGCCTTCGCGGCGCGCGGCGCGACACCGGCGGCCAGGCCCGCCAGCTGCGGGGCCGGCACGGCCAGGACCACCGCGTCGGCCGGCCAGCGCGCGCCGGTGTCGTCGGCCAGCTCCCACCCCTGCCCGGCGGGTTCGAGGCCGGTGACCGCCGAACGGACCAGCCGCGGGCGCGCCCGCGCGACGAGCGCCTCGATGAGCACTCGGTAACCGCCGTCGAGGGCGCCGAACACCGGGCCGCCGGTGGCCGGCGGCAGCGCCCGCGCGACGGCGTCGGTGAGGCTGGAAGCGCCGGCGTCCAGGGCCGCCGCCAGGGTCGGGACGGCCGCGCGCAGCCCGATGGTGGCCGACGACCCCGCGTACACCCCGCTCAGCAGCGGGTCGACCGAGCGCGCGACCACCTGGTCGCCGAACCGGTCGGCGACCAGGTCGGCGACGGTCGGGTCGCTGGCAGGCCGCCAGTGGAGCGCGCGGCCGGGTTCGGCGGCCATCCGCGCGACGGTCGCCTCGTCGACCAGCCCGGCCACCGACTCCGGCGTCGAC